>JBBSII010000395.1:0-4840 GCA_038232175.1 Thermomicrobiales bacterium | reverse complement strand
GGTGGCGGGGTGGAACGCGGAGCCGACGCCGTTCCTGTGGGAGGGCAAACGCTGGGAACGGCGACACCGCGCGCGGCACCGATTGCTGGGCGGTTCGGCGGCAACGGTCCAATCTCAGTTATTTGCGGCATGACCCACTAGTGCTAGGGTCGCAAACGATGACACTATGGCGGCGGTTGATCCCGATGGTTCTCCGGAACCGCGCGAGCTGTCCTTCGGTGACCAATACATAGACAGCCACTTCGGATACAATCTCTTATGAACACAGTACTTGCTGCCCCTCGAACGGGACAGTAACGGCTTTGGAACTGAGCCCGTGACGAACGTCCTTGTGCTGCAAGATGGTTTCAAGGTCACGGAAGTGCCGAGTTCCGAGGCAGCAAGAGTGCTTTCTCCTCATCACACAGACACGACAGAGGGTATAGCGAAGCCTGATTGACGAACGCTGTGCAGAATCCAAAGCGGCGACCGTTGCGGGGGTAAATTGATGAATAACCTTTCGTTCTCCGTCGTCATCTGCGCCTACACCGAGGACCGTTGGAATGATCTCGTGACTGCCGTAGGGTCAGTCCGCGCGCAGCACTTGCGTCCCCATGAAATCATTGTAGTTGTTGATCATAACTCAGCATTGCTCGCGCGGGTTGAGCGAGATCTGCCCGGGATCTTCGCGGTCCCCAACCACGAGCCACGCGGGCTTGGTGGTGCGCGTAACAGCGGGCTCGCGACCGCAACGGGTGACATCGTCGCGTTCCTCGACGACGATGCAATCGCGATCCCCGCGTGGCTCGAACAGCTCGCGTTTGCATACACCGCCGACGTTGTCGGTGTGGGCGGCGCAATTGAACCACACTGGCAGAGTGGACGACCCCGGTGGTTCCCAGAGGAGTTCGACTGGGTGGTCGGCTGCACTTACCGAGGGATGTCAAGCACGACGCAACCGGTACGGAACCTGATCGGGTGTAATATGTCGTTCCGGCGGCACATATTTGACGCAGTTGGAACGTTTCGTCTCGGATACGGCTGCGATGAGACGGAGTTCTGCATTCGCCTCGGGCAGCACTGGCCTGACAAACGGTTGCTGTACAACCCGAAGGCAAAAGTGCGCCACCAGATTCCGGTAAGTCGCACACGCTGGCACTACTTCCGCTCGCGTTGTTATTTCGAAGGGCGGTCAAAGGCGGTCGTTGCGTGGATTTCGGGTACGAAAGACGGCCTTGCATCCGAGCGGGCGCACACACTACGCACTTTACCAAAGGGTGTCATCTGCGGCATCGCGGATGGCGTAATCCATCGGGATCCTACTGGTTTCGCGCGCGCAGGCGTAATCGTTGCAGGCTTCGCGATCACTACGGCAGGATATCTCTCCGGTATCCGCGCCACGGAAGATGCGGCGCGCGAACGCGGTTGGACCGGGGAGGATCGTAATTCGTATCAGGCGGCAGCGGATTCGTCGCAGGCCTCATGACCGACACTTCCACCGCACCGAACTTCGGGGTCAAGGAGTGCAAGAGATAGCCAACGTTGGCGCGTTGGCGTGGTGTGATCGCACAACATCAGATCGGCCCATCGCCACGGTGCGTACTGTCTCAGCGAGAAAAGAGGTATCAGGGAAAACCGCGTTTGATCAAGCGCAGGGCCACTGCGGCACCATGCCCACTCGTCGATGCCGACGACATGCGGCGCAGTGCCGGGAGTGACGGGCGTTGCACGCACGAGCCGCAGGAGGGTCGCACGGCTGGGCGGGATACCAAGCGGCAACGCCTGTCCCTGCCCGGGCTGCCGCCGAGCGCCATGCCGATCCGTTGCAGGACGCCGCGTCGCAGCTCGGTTTGCCGTGTGTAGGGGACGGCGAGGACGGGGAGACGCTCTGCAAAGGCGCGCTGGGGACAGCGCGGATTGGCGCAGGCAAAGCGGCGGACGCGGACACAGGGTGACGGAGAGGCCAGCCCACGGTAGGTCGGCGAGGGTACGCAGGTAGGGGCTGTGTACCTGCCGAGAGTGGCGGTGACAAAGCGGGCAGTGGGCACTTCGTGTGGTGGGATGGAGATGGAGGGTAAGTTGACCGACAGTGGCAGTCAACGCGGCGAGGCGTAGGCCCGCGAGATGCAAGAAGAGAGCGGTGAGACGCATGGCAAACTCCAGCGCGACGAGATCACGCACCGAGAGTGTACAAGAACAGCATCATGTAATGAGATGTGCCCGCCAAGCATACCATGGCATGGCTGGAAATCGCCCCGACACGCTCTTCATCTTCTGCTAAGGCCGAGAGCAGGAAAAGCACGGCTCCCGATCCGTCGCAGCCTGCGCCGGAACTCGTGCGGGATAAATCGGTAGCGCTTGCCATCGATGACGGTACGTGGACCGCAAGCGGAGAGTGTATGCAGGCCATACCGATACGGGCCATCTGTGTACGGTCCGACAGTCGTAACGGCTTCCTCAGCGAATCCGGTGGGTGTGAGGTGGAGAACGCGATGGATGATGACCGCGCCACCATACGTGTTGGTGGAGTCCTGACCGGGCCGATACAACTGCCCCGCGTGGACGAAGGGCGTCCCTGCGGGGCGGGCGGAGCCAATATCACGTTTGATCGGGTTGGCGGTATGCGGCGTCCATGGGCCGAAGAGTTCCGGCGCGTGCCAAGCGTGCAGTGTTGCGCCGAGCGTATCGTCCATCTCCGAGCAGAACAGCCACCAGTGGCTCTGATACTCGAAGAGCGACGCATCGATCGCGGCGAACCCCTTGATGAGGGTGTCGCGGTGGATCCATGCATACGGGAAGTCGGTCGCCTCGTAGAGATGGACAGCATGCGCCGTGCCCGTCTCGGGGATACAGTAGATATGGCCCGCGTGCCGGATAATGTACGGGTATGACATGTGGACTGGCCCGTGGATCACCGGCGTCGGCGGGTCGAAACCACCGTCTGGCGTGGACACGAGCGCCGCAATGCAACCCCTCCCGGTAGCATAGGAGAATTCTTCCGCGAGGATCACCGGGCCGTCGTCCGCCTCGACCATGAACGGATCGGCGAGGAAGGATCCGCGAGGCGGTTCCGGTAACCACCGCACCAACGGCCGTGCGCCCGGTGTCAGGAACGTCTCGATCGGCGCATCCACAATGCCAATGTTCCAGACCTCGTGCCGGAAAAGCCGGTTATAGATCGCACCGGGCAGGCGCCGGATACGAGGAACCACTTTCATACATGTCTCCCTTTACCCTATCCGCTGCGATACTGAAATCATGCCCTGCATTGTACAGAAAACCGGGACCGTCACAAACTCGGAGCCACGGAGATGGCGGGGATGACGCGAAACCGCGCGATTGCGGCTGGTGAAGGTCGGCGGACGGGTACGGCAATCGGCGAATCTCGTCGGGATCCATCTTGCCGGCGGTCACCCCGCCTCCATTGGCGGCTCCTTGGCCCCCCACCCATATGAATAATGTCGGCTACGGTGGGGTGATGGCGACGGCGGTGTTCCAAGCATCGTAGGTCACCGTGAGCACCGAGCCGCTTGCCCGGATTCGCTCCGTGACCCGACGTGGGACGCCACTGATCGGATCGGCCTCCACCGCCACCTCGGTGTCGCGCGCCGCGTCGTACCAGCGCAGTGTCGCCGTTTGGCCCGTGGCCTCGATGGTCGCCTCGCGGGGTGCAACGTCGACGTGTGGCAGAAACGCCCGAACCTGCTCGCGTGTTTCTTGCTGCGCGGCGATGGCTCCCCGCCCCATGGGGCGCCGCAGGACACGAGGTCGTCCCCACCGACGCGGCGCGACTTGGAGAAGCAAGGCACGAAAAAGAAACTCCTCGGTGAAGCCCACGAAGATGGTGAGCATCACGGTCCCGATGGCGAGTTCCCGCCATTGGAACGAGGGCGTGAGTGGCTCAGGGCGCACGAGGAAAAAAACGATCAAACCGAGCGGCAGCCCGCTCGCCGCGATGGCGATCTGTGGCGACCATCGCGGCGACGAGAAACCGAGACTCGCGAACGAGAGGCCTAGGTGGCGCGCCGTCAGCAGGGCGGCGACGAGCAGTGGCGCGCCAATGAATGCATACCAGTAAATCGGCGGGATCTCCTGGAGGGGCATCACGAGACTGAGGATACGCAACAGCGGGGCAAGGGCGAGAACGAGCAAAGCGCACGCGGGCCACGATCGCGCATCCCCGTCGACGGACGACGATGGATCGGCAAGGAGATAATGGTTCAACAGCGTAAAGAGCAGCAAGCAATCGCCGCACAATCCGGGCAAGGCGCCGAAAAAAAGGGTAACGAGTTCCATCCCCCCGATCGCGCATACATAGATGGGGACAGCAGTGGTCGCACCATGGAGCGAACGCATCGTACGGCCCTCCGCACGCACGCCCTGTGTGCTGGAAGATTCATCCATTCGCGACTCTCTCGCCGACGGCAAGGTGTGCCAATCGCGCAGCGGGGGCCCTCGTCATCAGGGTATCGCCCCGTAGCGGAGGAGGTCCATGAACCGGACGATAACGATGAGCGAGAACGCGAACACGAGCGGGGCGATCGCAACGTACAGGACTTCGCGTCGCCTCGCGGGCGATGACGCGCCGCTCGCTCGCAGGAGTTCGCTCTCGATGAGCAGCACGACGACGACGACGACGATGACGGGCCCCAGTGTCCCCGTCATCGCGCCATGGGTATGAGATAATAACAAGCTCGTGGTCAACTTCGTCACACTTGATGTCATAGCAATTGTGAGATCCCCCTTAGAGCTTATCCGGAAACCGGTAAACTGGGTGCGTGAATCGTTGTGGAAAGGAGTCATACATGGCACGCACCAAGCCTTGGGAAGTTAGTGATGCACTCTGGGAGCGCGTCGCGCC
>JBBSII010000394.1:0-4844 GCA_038232175.1 Thermomicrobiales bacterium | reverse complement strand
TCGAAGATGAGCAGGACGCCGTGCTCCCGCGTCGCCTCCCGCACCGCCTGGAGGAAGCCGGGTTCGGGCGCGATGGCGCGCTGCATCGGCTCCATCAGCACGGCGGCGAGCGTCTCCGCGTGGCGGGCGATGATCTGCCGGACGGCCTCGGCGTCGTTATACGGCGCGACGAGCACCGTCTCGGCGGCGGCGGCGGGGATGCCCGCCGAGTCGATCACGCGGTGCCCCTCACCGGTCGGGTCCACGCCGAACGCGCTGATGAGCGCGTAGTCGTGGACGCCGTGGTAGCCGCCCTCGAACTTGAGGATGTTCTGCTTGCCGGTGAAGGCGCGGGCCATCCGCAGGGCGTGGAACGTCGCCTCCGTGCCGGTTGACACAAACTTGATCGCTTCGGCGCAGGGCACCGCGTCAATTATCGCCTCAGCGAGCGCGATGATCGGCTCGTTGAGCGCGTAGAAGGTCGAACCCTTCGCCGCCTGCCGCTGCACCGCCTCGACAACGGCGGGGTGCGCGTGGCCCAGGAGCATCGGCCCGGAGCCGAGCACGTAGTCGATGTACTCGTTGCCGTCCACGTCCCAGAGGCGCGGGCCGCGCCCCTCCGCGACGACCACCGTCCGCTCCGGGGACAACTGGAACCCGCCGAGCGTCGCACCCGGCAACACCCGCGCCGCGCGGCTGACGAGTTCGGTCGTTCGCTCTCTCGTTTGCAATGCGCCCATTCCGGTACTCCTTTCGGGGAAGGGATTGAAACATTAACCACAGAGGCACAGAGGACGCAGAGATGGGAAGAAGATAAAGAAGAGGAAAAGATCCCAAATTTCTTATTTCTCTTCCCTCTTTTTCGTTTCCCTCTCTGTGTCCTCTGTGTCTCTGTGGTTCAATCGGTTCCTCCTATGTCCCGGCGCGGTCGAAGCGCGGGAGGATGTCGGAGAGGAAGAGTTCGAGGCCGTCGGTGCGGGGGTAGTCGAGGAAGTTCAGTTGCATGTGCTTCACGCCGATGGCGATGTACGCCTCGATCTGCGCCGTCACCTCGTCCGGAGTGCCGCTCATGACGCACATGTCCGGGCGGGACATCACGGGCGGGCGACGAATCAATTGTGATGGGTCGTGCGAGACGCTGATACCCATGTAGCACGTCGGGACGATCGCCGCCGGGTCGCGACCGATGGCACGGCAGTGGTCGTGGAGCACGCCGAGTTTGCGCGCGTAATCCTCCGGGGTGTAGTAGTCGGCATTCCACCAGTCGGCGCGCTCCGCGACGACACGGAGCGTCCGCCGCTCGCCGCCCCCGCCGATCATCACGAGAGGCGGCGGCTCCGGAGCGGGGATGCACCAGGCGTTGTCGATCTGGTAGTGCGCGCCGGTGAACGTTGCGGGGCCGCTCCGCCACATCAGGCGCAGAATCTGCACCGCCTCATCAAGTTGGGCGATGCGCTCGCGTGCCGGGGGGAAGGGGTAGCTGTAGGAGCGGTACTCGTCCTCCTTCCAGCCCGCGCCGATGCCGAGGATGTAGCGGCCCCCGGTGAGGAACTGGAGCGAGGCGGCGATCTTCGCGGTCAGCGCGGGGTTGCGGTACCCCTGCCCGAGCACGATGTTTCCCCAGCGCAGGCCCGGCGCTTTGCCCGCGTGGTACGCGATCCAGGTGAAACACTCGAAGATCGGCTGCTGATCTATCTGGAAGTGGTCGATCACCCAGCACGAGAGGTCGTGCGCGGTCGCGGCGGCGAGCAACCGCTCATTCATCTGCATCATCTCCGGCACTGTGCCGCCGCGCGGCGTGGGGTGCACGCCGACTCCGAAATCGATCCGCGCCATCCGCTGCATCCTTCCGTTCTTTCGAGAATCCGTCACCGGGCGATTATACATGGGCGGGATCGTATACTGACGGCGCGGGCCGCCCACTGCTGGTACGATTGGTAACCACGGGCTGACGTTCGCGAGGGAGATGACCAGTATGGAACCCTCACCGCCGCCGGGGCCGGGGCGGTATATCCCGTTCGGTGATTTGCAGGATATCCGGCACTCGCCGCTCTTCGCGCTCGCCCGCATCTCCCAGCGGTACGGCGATCTCTTCCAGTACCCCGTCGGCTTCTGGACGATCTACGTCGTCGCGAGTCCGGCGGGTGTGCAGCAGGTGCTGCAGGAGAACAACCGCAACTACAGCAAGGCGACATTCCAGTACAATCTGCTCGGCCTGGTCGCGGGGCAGGGCTTACTTTCGAGCGAGGGTGCGTTCTGGCTGCGGCAACGCCGCCTCGCGCAGCCCGCCTTTCATCGGGAGCGACTCGCCACCCTCGGCACGCTGACGACCGAGGCGACGGAGGCGATGCTCCGCCGCTGGGACGGCATCGCGGCGCGCGGCGAACCGCTCGATATCGACGGCGAGATGATGCGCCTGACGCTGGAGATCGTCGGCAAGGCGCTCTTCAGCATCGACCTGAGCGACACCGCCGGGGCGCTCAGCCGTGCCGCCCACGCGACCCTCGACCACATCGCCCGCCGCGCCCGCTATCCGCTCGCGCCGCCGCCGCGCGTCCCGACGCCGGGGAACCGCCGCTTTCTCGCGGCGATCCGCACGCTCGACGACGCGATTGACGCCCTGCTCACCCACCGTCGTGCCGCGCCGGGGGAATCGGACGATCTGCTCGCGATGCTGATGGACGCGCGCGACGCCGAGACGGGCGAGGGGATGAGCGACAGGCAATTGCGCGACGAGATCGTCACCTTCCTGATCGCGGGGCATGAGACGGTCGCCAGCGCGCTCGTCTGGACGTGGTACCTACTGTCAATGCACCCCGCCGTGGAGCGAACGCTGCACGCGGAACTGACGGACGCGCTCGCCGACGCGCCGCCGACGATGGGCGACCTCCCACGCCTCCCGTACACGCGCATGGTAATCGATGAGACGCTCCGGCTCTACCCCCCGAGTTGGATCAGCACGCGGCGGACGATTGCGGCGGACGAGATCGATGGCCACCATGTTCCGGCGGACGCGCTCGTCGTGATGAGTCCGTACATCACGCAGCGGCACGCGGGCCACTGGCCGAACCCGGAGGGGTTCGACCCCGAACGGTTCACGCCGGAGGCGAGCGCGGCGCGGCATCGCTTCGCCTATTTCCCCTTCGGTGGCGGCCCGCACCTCTGCATCGGCAACACCTTCGCCCTCACGGAGGCGCAGTTGATTGTCGCGACCGTCGCCCGCCGCTACCGACTCGCGCTTGTGCCGGGGCAGCGGATCGAAGTCGCCCCACTCGTCACATTGCGCCCGAAGCACGGCATGATGATGACGCTGAGCAGGCAGTGAGAAGTCGTGGTCATTTTGCGCCGCTGTCTCATTGCACATTGCTCATTATGCATTGCTCCCATAGGATATACGCGTCGAATGTGGGGAAATGCAGAGCGGGGAGGGTGCATGTGACGGTGACGGAGAAGTTCCGCGTCGGCGTTTCCGCCGACTTCACGACGCGCGCGGCGGGGCTGCTGGAGCCGACGATGCGCGCGATCTTCGATCCGCTGCCGTGGCTCGCATGGGAGTATTTCGCGCAGGAGACGCGCACGGTCACGCCGGAGATGATCGCGGGCTACGACGGCATCATCAGCCTCAGTGTGCGCTACCCGGCGGAGACGCTCGCGGGGGCGGGGCGGCTGGCGGTGATCGCGCGCTGGGGCGTCGGCTACGACACGATCGACATCCCCGCCGCGACGGAGCATAGCGTCCTCATTGCCATCACGCCGCCCGCCGTGCGTCGGCCCGTGGCGGAGGGGATCATGGCGCTCCTCCTCGCGCTCACGAAGCGCATCCCCGCGAAGGATCGCATCGTCCGCACGGGCCGGTGGGATCAAATTCCGCAGACGATGGGCGTCGCGCTCGCCGGGCGGACGCTCGGCTCGGTCGGCGTCGGCAACATCGGCGCGGAGTTCCTCCGGCTCGTCAAGCCGTTCGATCTGGGCCGGACGCTCGCGGCGGACCCCTTCGTCTCGCCGGAGCAGGCGGCGACGCTCGGCGTCGAACTGGTTGATCTCGACACGCTGCTCGGTGAGTCCGATTTCGTCTGCATCAACTGCCCGCTCACCAAAGAGACATTCCACATGATCGGCGAGGCGCAACTGCGCCGGATGAAACCGACGGCGTTCCTCGTCAACACGGCGCGCGGCCCGATCATCGACGAGGCAGCGCTCATCCGCGCGTTGCGGGAGGGCTGGATCGCGGGCGCGGCGTTGGATGTCTTCGAGGAGGAGCCGCTGGCGCTGCCGAACCCGCTCGTGGAGATGGACAACGTCATCCTCGCGCCGCACGCCATCGCGTGGACGGATCAGATGGCGGTGGACAACAGCGCGGTCGCGTGCAACAACGTCCTGACCGTTCTTAAGGGTGAGGTGCCGGAGTACACAGTGAACCGGGCGGCGGCGGATCGCCCGATGATGCGGGCGAAATTGGCGTCGCTACGCGAACGATGGGAGGCGGTCCAATGAAAGCGAACCGATTCAAGGCGGTGCGGGACGAAGGCAAGGTGCCCGTTGGGCAGATGATCTGGGAGTTCGGCACGCGCGGCATCGCGCAGATGCTCGACGTGTGCGGCGCGGACTTCGTCCTGATCGACACCGAGCACGCCCCGCACACCACCGGGGACGTGGCGGACCTCGTCGCCTGGTTCGCCGCGACGACGATTGCGCCGTTCGTGCGCGTGCCACAGATCGAGTACCACCTGATTGCTCGCACGATGGACGCGGGCGCGCTCGGCGTGATGGTGCCGAACGTCAAGAACGCCGCCGAGGCGAAGGCGATCGTCGACGCCGTGAAATATGCACCGCTCGGGGCGCGCGGCATCGGGCTTGGTGGCGCG
>JBBSII010000393.1:0-4854 GCA_038232175.1 Thermomicrobiales bacterium | reverse complement strand
TCGCGGTCGTGCCGGAGACGCTGCGCGACCCGGACGGCAAGCCAATCGGCGGGTTGGGCACGTACGTCGATCCCTTCGGCCACGCCTACGCCGCCAGCCCCGTCGCCGCGCTCGCCGCGCTGCTCGAACGGGAGCGCGGGCTGCGCGCTCGCTACGACAAGCCCGGCACACTCGCTCGCATGATGCCTTGCCCCACCGATCTCGACGAGGCAGAGTCGTGCGGGCGGGAGGCGGTGCGCCGCGCGCTCGCGGGGGAGAGCGACCGGATGGTGACGATTGAGCGCGTCTCCGATGATCCGTACACCATCCGCCACGGCGTGACGCCGCTCGCCGACATCGCGAACATCGTCCGCAACGTGCCGGACGAGTTCATCGCGCCCGATGGCCGGGGCGTCACCGATGCCTTCCGCCGCTATGCCCTGCCCCTGCTCGGCCCCGATCCGTTCCCGCTGTTCGGGCGGCTTGACAACCGTCCGGGTGCAACCACGCGACCGTCACGATCGTGACGATGGAAGAAGCGGCGAACTCCAATGACCATGAAATCTCACGGCGTATTGGGCGACTTGCGTACTTGGGTGCGCTCGCTGTGGTACCACGTGGTACCACGGTCGCTGTTGAGGAAACGAACGACATCTTCTTCAGCGTTGGTGCGATGAGATCAAAGATCGCGGAAGCGCTCGGCTGGATGCAATCGAATGTGTGGCTCCATGAACGAGATCGTGCATATATCATGGCAACCAAACGTGTTTTCCCGGACCTGTTCACAGCAATCGCCGAATTACTTGCCAATCCGCTCTCTATGCATGGAGATCGACGTAGTCCACACGCGGCATACTTCCTGATTACGCGCGGGGCACTACAGCCCTTTGGAATGGTAACGAACAACCCGAACAAACTTGTGGACGGTGTGATAAAGTGGATTGAGACGCCGGAAGGCTCATATCTCCGCCTGACGCACTTTAGTCCGGTGTATCAGAACCAAGGATTGGCACAACTATGGCCATAAGAGCGTCGTTCTTCTCCTCTAGGAATGGGACCATCGCGCTGGACCTTTATCGCAATCAGCAGAGCGCGCGGGTGGCGTCCGCGCCAGACTTGGATTTCACGCCCAGTTCGATGCTTTGGTTCTATTGGGATGAGGAAAAACTTGAGCGGGGAGATCGGGAATTTCTCGGCATTGAGGTATCGGAGATTACCGCGCTCCGCGACGAAGATATTGAGCATATTCGCGCGATGGATCTACCGCGCATTGATCTCCCGGACGCCGGACTCGCGAATGTCACTGTCGCGGATGCCCTGCATTGGGCGAGCCGAAACGCCAATCGTCCTCCGTTCCATTCCGGCTCACGCACAGCCGCAATGAGTTGAAGCGACACACATTTCTCCGTAACACTGAGACGGCGAATTTGCCCATCCCTGTGCTAAAATCGCCGTGCGGGCCCGCCTGATCGGGCGCCGTGACCCGCCTCCTGCTGCATCAGCGGGGTCGATGGACAATGGATTATTCTCTGCGACGCGGGGAAACGGCTTCCCGCGTTATACCATCAGGAGGGGCGAGATGCAGGTTCACGAGAATGTCGCGGGGTTGATGCGCGCGCTTGGCAACGCGGTCACGGTGAACGATGACGGATCGAGCGTGACCGTTGGCGACCGGGGCGCGGTGCAGGGCGAGTTGATGGACACGCTCGCGTGGAATGCCGCCTTCGGGCAGAACGGCGTCAAGGAAGTGGCGATCTGGCTGATCCGCGCCATCGGCGAGCAGGTCGGCGTCGTGCCCGCCTCGATCCACGAGTACTACATGGCGGCGGGGCGCGGCGAGTTCTCCGGCGTCACCGTGCCCGCGTGCAACATCCGTGGCATGACGTACGACTCGTCCCGCGCCGCCCGCCGCGCCGCCCAGTTGCTCGACGCGAAGGCGCTCATCTACGAGATCGCCCGCTCCGAACTCGGCTACACCGGGCAGGGGCCGGCAGAGTTCGCCGCGCAGGTGATCGCCGCGAGCATCCGCGAGGGGTACGAGGGGCCGGTCTTCATCCAGGGCGACCATGTGCAGGTCAACGCGAAGAATTACGCGAAGGACCCAGATGCGGAGATCGCTGGGATGTACGCCCTCATCAAGGATGAGCTGGCGGCGGGCTTCTACAACATCGACATCGACACCTCGACGCTCGTGGACCTCACGCACGAGTCGCTGGACGCGCAGCAGAACACGAACTACACTCTCGCCGCGTCCTTCACGCACTACATCCGCAGCCTCCAGTTCGCCGACCTCACCGTCTCCGTCGGCGGCGAGATCGGCGAGGTCGGCAAGAAGAACAGCACCATCGAGGAGTTGCACGCCTTCATGCAGGGGTATGAGCGCGCGCTTAAGATGCTGAACCCGAACCATGTTGGCATCTCCAAGATCAGCGTGCAGACGGGCACATCGCACGGCGGTGTCGTGCTACCCGACGGCTCGGTCGCGAAGGTCAATGTGGACTTCGACACCCTCGGCACCCTCTCGCACGTCGCGCAGGAGGAGTACCACATCGGGGGCGCGGTGCAGCACGGTGCGAGCACGCTGCCGAAGGAGGCGTTCAACGAGTTCTCCAAAGCGAACGCAATCGAGGTGCACCTCGCGACGGGCTTCCAGAACCTCATCTTCGACCACCCCGCCCTCCCTGCCGACCTCAAGGAGCAGGTCTACACCTGGCTGCGCGAGAACCGGCAGGAGGAGCGCACGCCCGAGATGACAGACGAGCAGTTCTACTACACCACCCGCAAGCGCGGCTTCGGCGCGCCGGGGGTCAAAGAGGTGTGGTGGAACATGCCCGCCGACAGCAAGCACGCCATCATGACCGACTTGCAGGAGGAGTTCCGCGTCATCTTCGACCGCCTCGGCATCGCCGGGACCGCCGCGAAGATCGACGAGACGGTGCGGCCCGTCAAATCTGCCCAGCCGATGCCGGAATCGATGCGCACGACGGCTTGAAGGACGAAGGACTGACGACTGAATGGGGGAACTGGTTATATCACCATTCCCCTCCCCTCTCCATCGCCGTACGGAACTGAGTTTGTCGAGGCCAGAGGGCGATGGCTCCGTACGAGAGGGGCCGGGGGTGAGGCATGAAAGCAGTCGGCGCATCCATCTCCCGTATGAAGGACTCACGTATCTTGCCCGGCGTAGTAAACTGGGTTAGGAGTGTGGAATATGGCAACAGCGCGGCGCGAGTACACAGATGAAGATACGGCGATTAACGAGACGCCGGGGGTATGCGGGGGTTATCCCTGCATCGGAAAGACCCGCATCCCCGTGCGCGTGCTCGTGGAGGCGTTCCACGCATATGGGAGCGCGGAGGCGGTGGCGGACTATTTCCCGCAACTCACCCGCGACCAGGTAGACGCCGCGCTCGCGACTACTGCAACCATCCCGCCCGTATTGATGAGGACATTGAAACGAATACCCATGCCTTTGCAGAATTCATCTCCCGCGCTCGCAAGTGGCGGGGCTTGGTCTCATCATCTACACCGATAAACTGGTAAATCCTGCCCTCGCTATCGAACGTCGCAGACGGGGTTATGACGCGATAAGTTGCCACGAAGCGGGGCGCAACAATCGGCACATCTCGGATCGGGACCAACTCGCGTATGCCGCGCATACTGGGCGGGCGATTCTGACCAACAACGTGCGTGACTTCATCCCGCTTGATGTGCGCTGGAAACGTCAGGGACGGTCGCACGCAGGGATCGTGATATACGCTGGCGTGCCGCCTTTTGAGGAGCTATTGCGCCATGTGATCCGCCATCTCGATGCTATCGCCCCCGATACGCAGCACGATACTGCACTCTGGCTCCCGCAATAGAGGGCTGGTTTCCGGTTCATTGCTCATCAAGATGGAAGGGAACGAAGAAATGCGCGACTGGTTCACGGTGCCGGAGGGCGAGACGGATGAGGTGCATTTCACGCCGGAGGAATTTCTGGCGGTCCGGCTCCAGCGGCTGAACCTGACGCCCGCGCAGGCCGCCGTGCCGCCGACGGTGCTGCTCACCTTTCAGCAGGAGATCGCGGAGCAGTTCGTCCACGAGACGCACGCGCGACTGGCGGGGAACGGCTTCTCGTTCGAGACGAGCGTGCCGATGTGGCGCGGGACGCTCGGCGGCGCGCCGGTGCTGATCGCGAAGATGCCGATTGGCGCGGCGGCGGCGACGGTCGCGTTCGAGTTGCTCATCAGTTGCGGCGCGCGGACCTTCGTGATGGCGGGCAACGCCGGGAGCCTCACGCCGGACGCGCCGATTGGCGGCATCGTCGTGCCGACCGGCGCACTGCGGGAGGAGGGCGTCTCGTATCACTACCTGCCGCCCGATGCCGAGCCGACGCCGGACGCCGAACTCACGGACGCGCTCATTGCGGCGACGGAGATGCGCGGGCGGACGGCGCGCACGGGCCGCGTCTGGACGACGGACGCGATCTTCCGCGAGATGGGCTGGAAGGTGCGGCAGTACGGCGCGTCAGGCATCCTCGCGGTAGAGATGGAACTCGCTGCGCTCCTTGCGGTGTCGCAGGTGCGCGGTGTGCGATTCGGCGCGGCGCTCGTCATCTCGGACGAACTCTATCACCCGTGGCGACCCGGCTGGCACGCGGACGACTACGTCGCCGGGCGCACCCTCGTCGCCAACATCGCCCTCGATGTCGCAGCGGCGGCGAACGACGACGGAGGACGGAGGACTGAGGACTAAGAGCCTATCCGAGAAGTGGTAGCATGGGGGAATGAAGAAAACGATTGCTGCCCCGACTGATGAGCACTCCAAAGACGATCCGACGATCTGGGAAGTTGACGATGCGCTCTGGGCGGAGTTGCGGCCGCTCCTCGTCAT
>JBBSII010000392.1:0-4859 GCA_038232175.1 Thermomicrobiales bacterium | reverse complement strand
TTTCGGGTACGAAAGCCCGATCGGGTTCGGTCGGCGCGGGCTACGCGTCGCGAACAGGCCAACGGCCGGAAGATCGTCCCGGTTCTCCATGCGCCAGACGAGCCGATCGTCCGGCGTGAGTGGGTCGGTGCGGTCCATGAAGAGGACGACGACGAGGTGGCTGAACTCCTCGATGCGCATTAATCCCGTTTCCCATTCGGGGAAGATCTCGATGATAGATTCGGCGAAAGGGTCGAAGTAGGCGCCTCGCTCGCTACGGGCGTCATCGGGCATGCCCGGTCGATGGACGACGCCAATCGGCGTGACGGTGAACTGTGGCCGTCCGGTCGCCATAAGAGGGGGCCTCCCGTGTGCGCAACGCGCGCACCATGAGGTGCGCACGTATCTGCCATGGACTAACGGGCGACCGTCGCCTGCGAGGAAAGTGCGTCGACGATCCGCGCGATTGCCTGCACGGCGGGTGCGGTCGGTCGGTATTCGACGAGGGCCTGATTCGCCCGATCCGCTTCCTGTGCCGCCTCATCGAACGGGACGACCGCGAGGAGGTCCAGACCGAGGCGGGCGGTGTACTCGCGGATCGTCGCCTCGTCGCGCTCGGAGCGGACCTTATTCGCGACGACAGAGATCTGCGGGATACCGAGCTCGCGCGCGAGGGGTATCGTCCGCCCCAACGTCTCAAGGGCGCGGAAGTACGGCTCCGTGACGATGAGAAGTGTCTCCACATCCCGGAGCGTCCCGCGACTCAGGTGTTCGATCGAGGCTTCCATGTCGAGGACGGTCACATCGTCCGGGCGCAGGGTGCCAAGCTCAGCGACGACGCCGCGTACCGCAGCGTGCTGACCGCAAAGTCAGCCTTTCCCCGCGCCTTGCAGCGCGGTCATCATCAGCATTCGGACGCCATCTGGGCCGACGACGCCGTAGTCATCGATTACCTTCTCGAAGGGAATAGTCAGGTAGAGCGACGCGTGGTTGTGCGCATCGACGCGCTCCTCCATGATGTCCTCGCGCGCGATGCCGCGCAACTGCTCCACCTGGCTCGCCGTCAACCCGAGTGCATTGGCAAGGTTCGGGTTCGGATCGTCGTCGAGCGCGTTGACGCGATAGCCGCGCTGCGCGAAGAGGCGCGCCATCGTCGCTGAGATCGTTGTCTTGCCAGCCCCACCTTTACCCGCAACCGCGATACGCATCGCTTGGTACCTCCCTACGCTTTGTCATGCCTCGTCGGACGAGCATGTCACCTCTCGCTGATGGTAGGATTGTAGCACGCGGCATCAGCATTGAGAATCTACGGTTCGCATCGTGGATGCGTCTCAAAGCCGATCGATCGAGGGAGCGAGATGTATACCCGCCCCCCCTCTCGCGACTGAGTTTGAGACGCATCCTCGCATCGTCTGTCGGGAACCTGGCAGAGGGGGACGATTGTGCAGCGAGAGGCAGCTCGTGGACAGGCCGCGCGCACGCAACATTCGCGGTTGCGTGCGCGGGAGCAGTCTGCGATCTGCTCTGTTATCATCGGCGCTAGCAATAACGGCCGCACATTCTTGTCGTGGTAGACAGGTTCCCGGAGACGGAGCCGCTGAGGGGAACGTGAAGGGGATTGATTCGCGTTGACACTCCCACGGCTGAAGCCAATGGGGTTCTCGCGGCACGGTGCCGACGACGAAGTAGACGGTGACGAGCAGCGCGTTGCCCACGCCGCCCGGCTGCATCGTGCCGTCGAAGGAGCGCTGCAGCAACTCCTCGCGGAAAATGCGCCCGTAATTGCCGAACCCGATGAACTGCTCCGCCTTGACGCCCCACTGCCACAGACTCATCCAGAAGCCGAAGAAGATGGGCCAGATATCGAAGAGGAGCAGAAACGCGAGCGCCGGCAAGACGTAGAGGAAACCGGCGTTACGCGCCCATCGGCCCCCAACGACACGCGAGGAACCGCGATCCCTGACACGCGTGCGTGGTTGTGACCGTTCGCGAACGAGGGTTCCCTCTGCCCAGGAAATCGCACTCACTATAGCATTTCGGGTTTCGGTGTCAAGTGAGCGATACGCGCGTTCCAGGGCTTTGTCGTCACAGGCGATATGAGTGCCCGCCGGGCAGATTCGGCGCAAGGGGGGCGATTACCTCCGGTGTGTCGAGGAGAATCAGGCGACGTTGTATGACGACATCGCCACCCGCTTCACGACCCCGCCGCTGCCCGCGTTGCCCGATGATTTCCGAACCGCGACCAGTCTCGACACCGCGCACGGGCGCTACGAGGAGCGGCGACTGACGGCGAGCAGCGCTTTGGCCCGCGCGACGCAGGTGGCGGGTTCGGGATGGGCGCGGCCGAGCCGTTCGAGCGCGGCCTGCTCCTCGGTGATGAGGGGATGACGGGGGTCCTCCTGCGAGCGGGGCATGGGCGGGCCCCTCATGCGATGAGGGATGGACGCGCCGCCCGATGCTCCCACCAGCTGATATTGAAAGGCAATCTCCAATGCAAACGACCCACCAGGTACGATAACCGGTCGAGTGGCTGAAGAATCAAATAATTTCGGAATCGAAAGAAAAGGCTTTACACGAGAGACTCAGCCCGGTATAGTGACGATGTACGTACAGTCTTCGTGGTTGCCTGATAGCGGGAGATTCGGTTATGGTGGCAGTTCAAGCGTTCACGAGCACAGAGCACGAGGACATGACCTGTGTCGCCGGGCCAGTCCTTGCAATCGTCAATCGAAAGGGCGGTGCCGGAAAGACATCGGCGGCGCATAACATCGCTGGCGTCTGGGGAACATGGGGGCTGCACGTCTGTCTCGTTGACCTTGATACCGCCTTCAATCTTTCCGAGGCGTGCGGATATCCAGAAGGACTACGGACACAAGGCGGTGACTGGCTCGCGAGCGGAAGGCCGGACCCTTGGCCTATCCCTAGCATGCCCAATTGCGCACTTGTGCCATCCGGAGCACAACTCGCAAATGGCATCGAGAGAATGGAGAAGTTGGCAATTGACCGGGAACGGTATCTCGGGAAGGTGCTCGCTCCCTTGCGACGCCGATTCGACGTATTGCTGCTCGATACAAAGCCTGATCTTGACCTCTCCGTAACGGGGGCACTTGCCGCAGCGACTCATGTCCTTGCGACGGCGCTCACACTTCCCCAGCCAATCTACGGAGTGGTGCGATCCCTTGGGCTGATTGAGGACTTACGTGAGGGAATCCCGGACCTGCAAGTCGTTGGCTTCCTCCCAATGGCCTACAACTCTCGCGGTCTGCGCCCCGCCGCGCTCGGTTCGCTCGTGGAAATGGCGCAGGAGTACGGCGTCATGTGTCTCCCGCCGATTCCGTACACCGAGCATGTCGGCAAAGAATCGCAATCACATGTTCCTGTTGCACTGGCATACCGCAACACGCCAGTCGGTCAACACTATCGCTACGTTGCCGCGCTCATTGGACAGCACCTCGGTCTCTCCGTACCGCCCGAATGGCTGGAGCGCGGACGACGGCTGCAGGAGCAGATGATGCAGGAGGTGCTGGGCACATGACGATGGGATTTCGCAAAGCATCGAATCGACGGCTAACCCTGGCAACCGTGCCACGAGAATCGAGCGCCGCAGACCGTCTGCTCGATAACAGCAGACAGATGGTCCGTCTGGATCTCATTGATGACAATCCTCGCAACCCACGATCGCAGGTTGATGAGAACACGCTTGGTGAACTCGCGGCGAGCATCGCCGAGCATGGTTTGCTGCAAGCTCCTGTCGTGCGCCGTCATCCGAATAACCCGGATCGGTACATGGTCGTGCTCGGAGCGCGTCGTGTCGCGGCGCACAGACTACTTGGCCGTGAGGAAGTCGAGGTGATCGTCCGGCGCCTCGACGATCATCAGGCGTTTCTCGCTTCTTGCGTCGAGAATGTCCAGCGCGTCGAACTATCGCCGCGCGAAGAGATGGACATGATCGGTGTCCTTGTTGACGAACTCGGCAGTCAGGAAGCGGCCGCACGGGCTTTAGGCAAGAGCCCGACGTGGCTATCGAAGCGCAAGCGCGTACTCAGTGCGCCAGCTCTCGCCGCAGCAGTGGAGCGAGGGGAGATCAGCCTCGACCATGCCTATGACGTAATCACTCGCTCACCGGATGCGGAAACGGCGCTGACACAGCTAGAGCAGGTGCGTATCGGCCACCAGAGCCAGGGGATGACGCGTGGAAAGCTGTCGCCCCGCCCGCACCGGCCGGAGCGAAGCCCATCGCTTTCGGACCGAAATGTTGCTGCTGGACAGGGTGTGGGAACGTCCCCGCGAATAAATACTCTTTCGGGCCGAAATGACGGCCCGCATGAGTTGCTTGACTCGAGATCAGAAACCGGAATTATTTCGGGCCGAAATGTATCCGGTCAAGAGCGAGCAGTTGGTAATTACCCTTCTACGGAAGACGACACTATCGTACTAGAGACATTGGCAACAGTGCAACTGATTCAAAGCAGCCATGGTCGTGCCTCACGGCAGGCAGTCCTTCATGCGCTAAGCATGGATCTGGCGATGATCGAGGGGCGATGATTGCGCCTCAAACGCGCATGTCGGCATCAACACCACCGGGGATGTTCTGAAGGGGCTGCGAGGTGCGGTGATGGCAAAGATACCTTTGAGCGAAACAGGCCAATTTCAGCCCGAGCCAGACACATTATTGATCGAGGACCAGTCGCTGCGCTATGGCTTCATCCAATTGCCGAGGCTTGTGTTATACGCGCGCAATCTCTCTCGAGATGCGAAGCTCCTCTATGCAGTCCTGCTCGGATATGCCTGGCAGGAGGGGCGATGCTTTCCCGGCTATCACCGTCTTTGCGAAAATATGCAGGCGAGTGAGAACGCCGTACGCAAGTACATGCGCGAAC
>JBBSII010000391.1:0-4862 GCA_038232175.1 Thermomicrobiales bacterium | reverse complement strand
GGAACGGCTTCGGCACTGGCTCCGGCGCGGGCGGCGCTGGGCTGAGTACGATCTGGCCCGCGCAGGAGTACCAGAACGGCCCCGGCACGCAGAACGCCTACAGCAACGGCAAGCGGCAGGTGCCGGACGTCTCCGCGAACGCCGACTCGAAGGCCGGCTTCATCATCTACACGACCGACCCGCAGACCTGCCCACGTGTGACGAGCAGCGCCGCCAGCAGCTGCTTCATGGCAACGGGCGGCACGAGCGTCGCCGCGCCGATCTGGGCGACGGCAGCCACCCTGACGAACCAGCGGCTGACCAATGCGGGCTACCCGAAACTCGGCTTCGCTAACCCGCTCATCTACCGCCTCGCGCAGACAAACCCCGCCATCTTCCACGATGTTACGACGGGGCACAATTGCTACGACGTCTCCTGCGACGGGACGACCGATCCGCGCTACCCCGCCACGGTCGGCTACGACCTCGCGACCGGCATCGGCACGTTCGACGCGAGCGCGTTCGGTGACGCGGTGCTCGGCAACCTGCCGCACATCACCGGCACGACGCCGACGACCGGCTCCGACAGCGGCGGCACCCTCGTCACCTTCAC
The DNA here is from genome assembly GCA_038232175.1 of Thermomicrobiales bacterium. Lineage (GTDB taxonomy): Bacteria > Chloroflexota > Chloroflexia > Thermomicrobiales > JALYUS01 > JALYUS01. The sequence goes on along the minus strand of JBBSII010000391.1, from coordinate 4,270 downwards.
CGGCGTGAACTTCCAGCAGGGCACGACCGTCTCCTTCGGCGGCGTCCCTGCGACGAATGTCCGCGTCGTGGACGACAAGACGATCACCGCCGTCACCCCGCCGAGGCCGGGCGGCGCGGTCGATATCGAGATCGTCACGGGTGGCATCCGCTTCGTCCTGACAAACGGATACACCTACTCCGCGCAGGCCGCGCCATTAGCGCCGTCATCGCCGTCATCGCCAGTGCCGACAGCATCGCTCCCGTCGCCCGCTGCGGTATCACCAACGGCCACGAGCACACCGGCACCGGCGGCGACACCAACCCCAAAGAAGTTCAAAGTGGCGAACACGGACGGTGAGGGCGCCAACCTGCGCGACAAGCCGGACATGAAGACCGGCAAGATCATCACCATCGTCGTGGAGGGAACCGACGTGCAAGTGACCGGCCCCGCAGTGAGTGCCGATGGCGGTTCGTGGTACCCCGTCCAGGTCACGGGAAAATCCGGCTTCATGCGCGCTGAGTACCTCAGCCCGGTCAGCGGATAAACGACCGCGCGATCAATCAAGAGAGAACGCCGTGACCCGTCCCGTTACGGTGTCCCAGACCGTATGGACAGCAAGGCAACCTCCCCGGTCAGCACATGTGCCCATTCCTTGTGACGGTGCGACCGACGAGCGAGAGTTCGCCGTGCACGTCGCCGATCAGCAGGACGCGCATCCGACCAGCGTCACGAGGGAAGCGTTGGGCGCATCGTCCGGCGGGTTGTCCGTGGGCACGTACCACGACCCGGCGATCTGGATCGACTGACCGGGCGGACGCCCCGCCGCAGGCATGATGACGGATGGCGTGCCGCCAAACGTCCCCTTGAAGCGGGCGAGCGGCGGGTCGTGGTCGCTCAGGCGGGTCGGCTTCGTGCCGTCCTTGGAAAGCTCCTCCGGGTAATCCGCGTCGAAGTGGCCGACCTCGATGCCGGTGAAGGAGGCGGCGAGGCCGCTCGTCAGCAGGATGTGGTCGAGGATTTCCGACTGCCCGCTGAAGACGTAGGTGTACGGCGGGTTCGCCTCGGTCACGACCGCGCGCAGGCTGCTCCCCGGCGTCGCACCCTTCGTCAGCGCGTCGAGCGGCGGGGTGCCGGGGAAGTCGTTGAGATCGCCGATGACCGCGACATTCACGTCACCACCCTGCACGAGGCCATCGACGTACCGCGCGAGGGCTTCCGCCTCCCGCGTGCGGCGGGTGGTGTAATTGTTGTTCTCCGGATCGCTGCCGGTTTTCGATTTCAGATGATTGACGATCACGACGAGCGGCTGCGACCCGCCCACGCCGTCCGCCCGCCGCACCGCGAGGTGGACGACAAGCGGTGGGCGCGGGAAGAGCCAGTTGCCCGCCTTGCCGTCCGGCGTCGTGCAGTAGTCCTGCGTGCCGTATGGGTTGTCGCGCGGCGGGTAGGCGTTGTCGTTCAACGTGACGCACTCGTTGAAGGTCACCGGATCACCGACGACGCTCGCGCGATCCGTCCGGTAGAGCAGCGCGACGTTGATACCGCGTGGGTCCAGCCCCGGCAACTGCACCGCCCGGTACGGGACGGATGCGAGCGCGGGCTGCGCCAGGATGTCGTTCAGCACCGTCAGATTCTCCGCCTCCTCGATGCCGAGGAGCGTCGGGGCGTTCAGTTGCGTCGCAATTGCCGTTGATGCCTTCGCGAGCCGCTTCTTGTACATCGCCTGCGACGGCGTGCTGTCCTTGTCGTCGCCGGGGCCGAGGATGGGATCGAAGAAGTTCTCGATGTTGAACGCGCCGAGGGTGAACTCGTCCTCGCCGACATTCGCGCCGACCGGCTGCGCGTTGTCCGGCCCCGGCGTGACCGCGAGCGCCTGCGTCGGATCGACGCGGTAGACCCCAAAGGAGTAACTGAGCGGCCCGACGATGCCGCTCACCGTGTCGCCCACTTTCACATTCGCGGAGAACCCACCCTGATCGCCGACCTCGACAATCGCGCCGACGCCCGTGATCTCTGCGTCCTTCTGGAAGACGCGGCTGACGCCGAGTGCCGGGTTGACGATGGTGAACTCGTGGAACCGGTTCGTCGGGCCGACGACGGGTGCGCCGTCCGGCATCCGCACAAGCATCCCTTCCAGTGCTTCGAGGGAGCGGAGGCCGTCGGCGGTCTTCATCGGCGGGTTGAGGACGACGGGCATGGGGAGCGTCTCCGTGTGCCCCGTCACCTGCACCGTCGTTGCGGAGGGCGTGACGGAAATCTCCGTCAGCCCGCGAAACTCCGTCACCTTCCCCGTCACCGTCACGAGGTCACCGGCACGGACCTTGACGGGGTGGTTCTTCCCCTCGAAGACGAAGACGCCGTCCGACGTGGCGGGGTCGCCATCGCCGTTCGGGTCCTGGAGGTAGAAGCCCGTCCCCTGCGTCGGCTTCTCCTGCTGGCTCGCCGTCACCACACCGGAGGTCATCACCGCCTGACCAACGAGGGGCGACACATCGTCACTCCCCTCAATCTGCATGATCGTCACCGTATCCGCCGCCGCCACCAATGGCGCGACTGAGAAAACCGGCGCCATGAGTCCCACGGTTAGCAGGAGAACGACGCCAGAGCACATCCCCGCCCGACGCATCGTGTCGATTCCGCGCATCGTCTCAACCCTCCCCCTCACGAACGGAACGATCAATTACGGCCGGATGCCGACACCGGGACTGGCGACACGCCCTCACTGATGACGGCGGTGCGGGCAACATGACCGCGCTTCGGATGGACGCTGATATCAACATCCTGATCGAAGCGATTGAGGATCGTGGTGAGGCGATCCATCGAGAAACCAATGAGCCGCCCGCGTGTGAGGTCGCTGATCTGGGGCTGCTTGACGCCGGCCACCGCCGCCGCGTCACGCTGGCTCAAGCCGCGCGCCTTGATCTCTCGACGGATCGCATACGCGAGTTGCGCCTTTGCGTACGCCTCCTCCGGGTTCGGCACGCCAATATCGGCGAAGATATTTTCGCTCCCCCGGATGATCGTTCGGTCTTCTGCGTGGTCGGTGTCATGCGACATATTTTTCCTCTCCTATCAATTGCCTTGCTCCCGTGCCGCTTCTCGAGCGTAGCGTGCGTCGTCGTCAATCGCAATGGCTAATCGCCGTTTGACTAAATGGATGTCCGGCAACGGCGTTTTCTTGCCCCGCGTGCTTTTCTTCTTGAATGCATGCAGCACATAGATGCGATGCATGAGCCGGGCCGTCACCATGCAACGATACGCGTCGCCATCATACCGCTCGCGAACCTCGAAGACGGTAGGGGTGATGCCTACCAAGGAAATTGTGCCCTCCGGCATCTCACCGTCCTGGATCAGCCCCAACGCAAAGCCCATCACATACTTCACGTCGTCGGGAAACGCATCAAAGTCTCTCTTCGCGGACGCGATCCAATCGACCTTGCGCCGTCCCGCCGTCATCCTTCCTCCTTCAACATGGAGAAGATACTAAATCTTGTATCGCATCGCAAGGTCGCTTTCAAAGTTCACATGGTCATCCGATGATGGAGCGCCCTCCACCTTGACGCACCAGCGGCACGGCGTGAGACTGCACGCATCGCGGGTTGGTGGTATGGGAGAGAGGGAAGCGAACATGGCGACAATGACGACGGGCTACGATCTCGACGCGGTGCGAGCGCAACTTCCGGCGTTGAAGGAGTTGACATACCTGAATACCGGCACGGAGGGCATTCTCGCGGAGCCGGTGCTGGAGGCGTACCTCGCAGCCGTCGCGGCGCACGACCGCTACGGGCACGTCGGCATCGCGCAAGCGACTGCTGAGTCCGAGGCGGGACGCAAGCGGTTCGCGGCCCTCCTGCACGCCTCGCCCGATGAGATCGCGTGGTCCCACAACGCGACAGATGGCGTCAACCTCTTCCTGCAATCGATCGCGTGGCCGATGGATGGCTTGGGGGAAGTCATCATCTCCAACGAGGAGCACCCCGCGATCATCATGCCGTGGTACACCCTCGCGGCGCGCGGTGGCCCGCGCGTGCGAATGTTCGCCGTCTCGCCGGATGCCGACGAGACTCTGGCGAACTTCCGTGCTGTGCTGTCGGGGCGCACCGTCGCCATCGCGGTCAGCCACGTCTCCTGCGAGACGGGCATTCGCCTGCCCATCGCGGAACTCTGCCGCCTCGCGAAGGAGCGGGGCGCGTGGGCGTTCGTCGAGGGCGCGCAGTCCGTCGCGCAGTTCGACTTCTCGCCGCGCGCGATCAGCGCGGACGCGCTGACTGGCAACGGGCACAAGTGG
>JBBSII010000390.1:0-4864 GCA_038232175.1 Thermomicrobiales bacterium | reverse complement strand
TGAGTGGATCAGGGATTGATGGAGAAGGAGAGGCACATTGATGCACGCGATTTGTGTCACCTGCGGCACCCAGTTTGCCGCAACGCCCGGCCCGCCCGCACATTGCCCGATTTGCGAGGACGAGCGGCAGTACGTCGGCTGGAACGGCCAGCAATGGACAACGCTCGAAGACCTGCAACGGGAGCATCGTAACGCCGTCGCGACCGTCGAGCCGGGTTTATCGAGCATCATCACGGAGCCGAAATTCGCCATCGGCCAGCGCGCCTTTCTCATCCAGACCCCCGCCGGAAATGTCTTGTGGGACTGCCTGACGCTCATCGACGACGCGACGGTTGCTGCGGTGCGCGCGCTCGGTGGGATCGCGGCGATCGCGATCTCGCACCCGCACTACTACTCCTGCATGGTGGAATGGAGTCGCGCCTTCGACGCGCCGATCCATCTGCACGCTGCGGACCGCCAGTGGGTGATGCGGCCCGACCCGGCGGTTGTCTTCTGGGAAGGGGCGCAGCGCGCCCTGCTGCCGGGGGTGACGCTCATGCATTGCGGCGGCCACTTTGCCGGGGGAACGGCGCTCCACTGGGCGGATGGAGCGGCGGGGCGGGGCGTGCTCCTTTCCGGGGACATCATCCAGGTGGTGGCGGACCGCCATTATGTCACCTTCATGTACAGTTACCCGAAAGTGATTCCCCTTCCGGCTTCGGCGGTGCGCGGCATCGTCGCGGCGGTCGAACCGTTCGCCTATGATCGCCTCTACAATGCCTTCACGGGTGGGTTGGTTGATCCCGACGCGAAGGGCGCCGTCGCCCGTTCCGCTGCCCGGTACATCGCTGCGATCAGCGATTAACGCGCGCCCCATCGGTACGGATGAATGGATCGGGGAAGTGACAAGGGGGAATGTTCGATGGCAGGTGAACGGTCGGTGGAGCGGGAAGCGGCGCGATTGATCACGGCGTTTGATGGCGAGGGGGCGTTTCTCGCCCATCATCTGACGACGGGCGCGGAAATCGGCCATCAGCCCGACCGCGTCATGCCGACGGCGTCCACGATCAAACTCTTCGTCCTCGCGGAACTCTTCCGGCAGGTGGACGCCGGGGCGGTCGATCTCGATGCATCGCTCGCGATCCACCCGGACGACCGGGGCGGCGGCTCCGGTATTTTGAAGGACCTCTCGCCCGCGCTCGCCCTCCCCGTCCGCGACCACGCGACGCTGATGATCGCCCTCTCGGACAACGTCGCGACGCATGTGCTCGTCCGCACCCTCGGCCTCGCGCGCATCCTCCAGTCGGCGCGCGAATGGGGGATGCCGGACACGACCGCGACATTTCGCTCCGGCCCGATGCGGGAGTACGCGACGAGCACGCCGCGCGATGTCGTCCGGTTGCTGACGTTGATCGCCAATGATCAGATCATCTCCCCGGCGGTGTGCGCGGCGATGCGCGACATCCTCCTGACGCAGCAGTACCATGACCAGATCGCGCGCTACCTCCCGTACAATCCGTACGCGCGGGAGGGGAACGCGCACCCCGGCCCCGTTGTCGTCCGCAGTAAGAGCGGCTTCTCCGGTCGGGGCGGCGTGCGCGTCGATGCCGGCATTGTGGAACTGCCGGAAGGGGTGCGCTACGTGCTCTGCGTGATGACGGAGGGGAGCCGGGATCATCTTTATCGCCCGGAGCACGACGGCGCGACGCTGAACGGGCGCATCTCCCGCCTCGTCTTCGATGCGTGGTGGCCGACGACTGTGCCGGTGCCCACCGAGTAACGATTTACACGGCGTCGGCGGATGCGCTTGTCGGCAGCGCGGTCATCGGCAGGGCCGGGTGCGGCGTGGTGGAGGTGAGGCCGTGACTGGTCTTCTCCCAGTAGAAGGGCTTGGTGATGAGCTGCCAGAGCGCCTTGTACGCCGCAATGCTCATCAGCAGCCAGTAGAGGGGCATGACGAGGGCCGCGACGAGGAGCCGGTAGTACTTGCGCTTCACCGCCCCCACGACGCCCGCGCCGATGAAGACCGCGTTGCCGAAGACGAGCGCGACGAAGTCGATCACGGGGAGCGGGCCGGGGTTGATCGCGATGACGAAGCCCGTGTGGAAGCCGTACCACAGAATCGATGTCAACCAGAGGATCGGGTTGATGAGCATGACGGCGAACGTGCCCCCCACCGTCGCCTGGATGCTCCAGAAGTTCCGCGTCCCCAGTTCACGCCAGAGCCGCACCGGGTGCCGGTTGTGCACCAGCCACGTCTGCATGTACCCCTTGATCCACCGCGATCGCTGCCGCACCCAGTTGCCGTACCGCGTGTTTGCCTCCTCGAATGTCGTCGAGTCCAGCACCGCCGTCCGGTACCCCAACTTGAAGAGCCGGATGCCCAGGTCCGCGTCCTCGGTCACGTTGTACGGATCCCACGCCCCCGCCTCCACCAGCCGCTCGGTGATGAAGAAGTTCGAGGTGCCGCCCAGCGGGATCGGCGCGCGGGTCACGCCCAGGCCGGGCAGGAAAATATCGAACCACTGACTGTATTCCAGCGTGAACCAGGAGGTCAGCAGGTTCTCGTGGAGGTTGAAGTAGTTCAACTTCGCCTGGATGCACGTCACGTCGTCCGGCGCGTTGCGGAAGGCGACGACGCACTTCTTCAGTTGGTCGGGTTCGGGGATGTCCTCGGCGTCGTAGATGACGAGCAACTCGCCCGTCGCCTCGATCAGGCCGTAGTTGCACGCCTTCGGCTTCGTCTTGGGCAGGGCGTCCGGCATCCGCACGATCTTGAAGTGTTCCGGTGGGCGGGCGGCGCGGACAGCGGCGGCGGTCTCCTCGTCCTCCTCTTCGAGGAGAATCTTCACGTCCAGTTTGATCGCCGGGTAGTCCATATTGGCGATCGCGCGCAGGAGGACGGGGACGATCGCCGCCTCCCGGTAGAGCGGGATCAGCACCGTGATCGTCGGCAACTCCTCGTCCGTGAGGTCGTCGACCTCGCGCTTCCGCGCGTTGATCGTGAGATCAACCGTGAATCCGCGCAGGAGGAGGTACGACTTGTAGAGTGCGAATGAGGCGTAGATGGTCGTGAAGACGACGTTGATCGCGATCAGCGTCCACAGCCAGCGGACGGTAAGCCCGAGCAGGAGCGCGACGCCGAGCGCGGCGAACCCGGCGATCTGCCGCCGCTCGAAGGTGACGTGGGCGCTGTTCGCGGGCTGGCGCAGCACGAGGCCGCGCGTGCTCGTCAGGACGTTGTCCGCGCGGTAGACCTGCCGCAGCGCCCAGTCGATGTCCCGATCCGTCGTCAGCACGGCGCGCACCTCGCGGCCCGTCTCCCGGGCGATCTCCTCGCGCAGCGCGTGGTTGAGCGGGTCCACCATCGCGAGGGTCGCCGTGGTGTCGGTGATGCCGAGGGGCACGATGCGGTGCTTGCGGAGGAACGCCTGCGGCAGGAAATCGGTCGGCAAGGCGCCCGCGTCGCGCGCGCGCAGGTTGACGACGGGGATGCCGAGGTAGCGCGAGATCAGCAGCGCGAGGTTCCAGGGGTTGATGTACCCCAGTTCGATCACCGCCGGGCCGAGCGAGGTGCCCGTCGATGCCGCGTAGATCGCCCCCTCCGCGACCTCCTCCGGCGTCAGCGTGTCGCTATCGACGAGGATTTCCGCGAGCGATGTGGGCGGCTGCTCCGGCTTGTCATCAGTGCCGAAGACGCTCGAAATCGCCGCGTCCAACTCGGCGGACGGCACGACGATGATCATCGGTGGCTGCGTCGCCAGTACCTCGACGAACTCGCTCGTCACGTCGGGCGCGTAATCATCGGTCAGCGCGACGTAGCGGCCGTCGTGCTCGCCGAGCGGCAGGACGCGGTACGCCCGCGCGAGGGGCGGGCTGATGCCGATGAGCGCCTCTTCGGGGATTGCATACTGGCGTCCCGCCACGGTTACCGTTATTGTACCGGCGATGGTTGCGCTCATAATGTATCCCTTTGTCCCTGCGTCGCGCGAGCCGTCGACGATGCCCGCTAGAGAGAAGAACGTGTCGTACGTACGAAGTGTGACGCTCATAATCCGATCAAAGTATATTCGATACTTACAGTGTAATGATACATCATAGATCAAGAAGGGTGAATATCGCGGGAATGGTGAATCCGTGGGCACTGACAACGACAATTCGGGACGGTCTGTACGACCGCATCCCGCTCAACGCGGCGGAATCGGCGCTGCTGGCGACGGAGGCATTCCTCCGGCTGGACCGCATCCAGCAGTTGGGGTTCGTCTCGCGCGTCTGGCCGGGGGCGAAGCACACACGCTTCGAGCATTCGCTCGGCGTCATGCACCTGATGCGGCAGGGGATTGCCCAATTGCGGCAGCATGGCGGGCCAGTGACGCTCAGCGATGCGGACGCGCACACGGCGACCGCGACGGCGCTCCTGCACGACATCGGCCACTACCCCTTCTCGCACGCCATCGAGGAACTCGGCCCGCCGATCTTGAAGCACGAGCAGGTCGGGCGGCGAATCATCCTCGGTGCGGAAGTCGCCGATGTGCTGGAACGCATCTGGGATGTTGACCCCCAGCGCGTCGCCGACTTCATCGACCCGCCGGGGCCGCCGGGGTCGCCGCAGGATGCGATCATCCGTGGCCTGCTCTCCGGCGCGCTGGACGTGGATAAACTAGACTACCTCCCGCGCGACGCGCGCGCCTGCAACGTGCCGTATGGCCGCGTCGATACCCCGCGATTGCTCGACGCGCTCCGCACGCGGGAGGTCAACGGCACGGTGCGTGTGGTGCTGGACGACAAGGGTATCAGCCCGCTCCACTCGCTCATCAACGCGCGGCAGGAGATGTTCGACAACGTCTACTGGCACCACACGAACCGCGCCTGCATGGCGATGCTC
>JBBSII010000389.1:0-4864 GCA_038232175.1 Thermomicrobiales bacterium | reverse complement strand
GCGCGCCGACGCGCAGCGTCAGCGCGTTCGGGTCGCTCCGGTCAACGTGCGTCGAGTGGGGCGCGACGTGATTTAGCCACGCGGCGCAGCGCTCGAAGTGCGCCGCGAGCGCCTCGCGCGCTGCGCGAAAGTCGTACTCATTCATCCTCGTTGTTGCTCCTCAGTCATGCTCGCGTGCCGCACGCCACCAATCCATGGCATCATAGCAAACAGGGAGTGCGTCGCGATGCAACGATGCCGCGAGAGAAGGAAATAAAAACAGCAATTTCTTGCTTTATAGCGGTGGGTATGCGAGGATGGAGGGATCAATCGCGTGATCGCGCGCCATTCCTGGGACAGAGAGATGATTGAAGGGGGATCTGCCGATGGTTGCCACGACTGAGCCGCTGGTTCCCCCGCCGATCACACCGGGCGGCAAGCGGCGCGGCTTCGGGCGGACGGCGAATGTGCTCCTCGCGTACACCCTGACCAAGGGCCTGCAGATGTCGCTCTTCGCGCTCATCTTCCCCTTGTATTTGTACAACCTCGGCTACAAGCAGGACACGATCGGCGTCGTCACCGCGCTCGGCGCGATCACGACGCTCATCGGCGCGGTGCCGCTCGGGCTATTAGCGGACCGCGTCGGGCGGCGGCGGCTCTTCGTCCTCTCCGCGCTCATCGTGCCCTTCCCTTTTCTCGCCATCGCGCTCTCGTCGTCGTTGCCGGTGATCATCGTCGGCAATATGCTCGCGAACGGCTTCGCGACGATCTACTGGAGCACGAACGCGCCCCTACTCGTCGGCTCGGTCAGCGCGGAGGATCGCGTGCGCGCCTTCGCGGCGAACTCGTTCCTGCTCTGGGGCGCGGGCGCGCTTGGGGCGGTCATCGGCGGCGCGGCAACATCGATCACGGGGCGCGTGCTAGGGGAATCGTCGAATGCCACGACCCCGCTCCGAGTCGCGCTCATCCTCAATGTGGTCGTGATGGCCACCGGCGCGATCCCGCTGCTCCGCTTGCGGGTGACGGACGGCGCGCCGGAGGAGAAGAACCGCGCGTGGCGGTTCACGCGGGGCGATATCCGGCTCTTCAGCAGGCTGCTCGTCGCGGACGCCCTGCAGGCGTTCGGCGCGGGGGCGATTGTCGGGTTCCTGCCGCTCTTCTTCGGCCTCCGATACGGGCTGTCGTCCGGCGCGCTCGGCATCCTCTTCACCACAACGGGGGTGCTCGGCGGCGTTGCCTCCCTCGCCGCCCCCGCACTCGCGCGGCGGCTCGGCGACCTCCGCGCGCTCATCACGGCGCAGGCGATCATCGCGCCCTGCGTCCTGTTCACCGCGCTCGCGCCAGTCGCGTGGCTGGCGATCTTTTTCGAGATCTGCCGCACCTCCCTGCGCGGCACGGTGGACCCGATCTACACGCCCTTCGCGATGACGCGCGTCCCGGCGCGGCAACGCGGCGCGCTCGGCGGGCTGTACAACGTGACGTGGGCGACGGGCTTCTCGCTCGGCCCGCTCATCAGCGGCTGGATTCAGGTGCATAGTGGCTTCGGCCCCGCCTTCACGATGGGCGCGCTCTGCTACGCGGGCGCGGCGACGGCGATGTTCGTCTTCTTCCGGAGCAGCGCGCCCATCGCGGACCAGCAGGAGCACGAGCGCGAGCACGAGCAAGGACGGGAAAAAGAACTCGCGGGGGTCTCGTACGAGGGAGATGCCTGATGACCTTCGAGGCGCGGTTACGCGAAACTGTCCAACCGCTCGCCGACGCGCACGCGCAACCAACGGCGGCAGCGGACGAGGCGGCGACGGTCGTCGCATTGCGCGCCCTGTTCGTCCTGCGGCGCTTCGCCGACATGGTGGCGATGCTCGGCACCGAGGGGTTCGATGCGGGGGAGCGATCCATCCGCGCGCAATGGGACGGCGCGGGCGGCTATCAATCGGTCGAACTCGTCACACCGGGGATGCGCGTGACGCTCGCGGTCGATGGAGCGGACGCCGTGCTCGCGTGGCACGCCGGGGTAGAGGAAGACCGCCTCGCGATCACCGCACGCACCGCCGATACCGTGCTCGATAGCATGCTGCTGGACGCGCTCACTGCGTTCGTTCGCGCGCACGTCGCCGCCCCACCCGATAGGCCGGACACAGACTGAAGCCCATGCTGCCAATAGTACAGCGTTGCATTGATCCTGACTTGCATCATACGGAGAACCCGGAATGGAAGAGGCGACCGCGCAACACCTCCTCGCCCAGCTCGACAGCCTCGATGAGGCGATCCTGACGATCGCCTCCGAGCTCGATCTCGACGCGGTCCTCCAGCGCATCGTCGACCTGGCGCGCACCCTGCTCGGCGCACGGTACTGCGCCCTCGGCATCGTCGGCCCGGACGGTTTCCTCTCCGACTTCATCACCGCCGGCATGTCCGCGACCAAACGGGAGACGATCGGCGACCTGCCCCGCGGCCACGGCATCCTCGGCGTGCTGATCCGCGACCAGCGGCCCCTCCGGCTGGGCGACAGGCGCAATGATCCCCGCTCGGCCGGCTTCCCGCCCCATCATCCGCCGATGACGAGTTTCCTCGGCGTGCCGATCCGCATCGGCGACGATGCCATCGGCAACCTCTACCTGACCAAGAAGGAGGGCACCGACGCGTTCACCGATGCCGATCGGCAGCAGGCCGAGCGCCTCGCGCGGCACGAGGCGATCGCGGTGACGAACGCGCGGCGGTTCTCCGAGAGCGAGTTTTTCGCTTCGCGCACCGAAACGCGATTGACACGTTTTTGCGACGTTCATCGCCGTGGTGTCGCGCGACTGCGACGCCGTCTCCCCTACACTCACTCTGCCGAGGCCCGCGCGACCGCCCAGTCCTATGCCACGACGTTGGCCGGCGGCTGGCAGACGGTCGCGGCCGCCGCCCTGGCGCGCGCCTGCTGGGAGACGATCCGCGTCTACGGCGTGGAGGCGATCGCCGCCGTGCGTGCCCACCGGGTGACGGACGCGGTCGAGAAGGTCGCCTTCGGCACGCTCGTCCTGCTCGAACTGGAGATGCACAACGCCCGGGACCGGCGCGACGTGCTCGACTTCTGCCTCGCGGTCGGGCTGCCGGTCTGCTTCGCCGATCTCGGCGTGCCGAACATCACCCCGGCGCAGATCGCGGCGGTCGCGGAGCGCGCGCTGGCGACGGGGGAGACGATCTACAACGAGCCGTGCACGCTTTCCCAGGGGACGGTGATGGAGGCGTTGCGGTCTGCGGACGCTTGGGGCCGGGCGGCACGGGCCGTCGCGACCGCCGCATAAAAGAACCTGGAGGACAGGATGTTTCACCGAATCGTCGTCCCGCTCGATCAGACCGACTTCGCCACCACGGCCCTTCCAACCGCGTGCGCGCTCGCCGCCCGGATAGGTGCGACGCTCGCATTGCTCACCGTCCTCACGCCGCAATTGTCGGAGGTTGCGACCGTCACATCGACAGACAAAGATCGACAGGAAGCGCGCCATCGGTTGCAAGGGGTCGCCCGGGCGACCGCGCACGATTGCACGCCCCCGATGCCGATGCCGATCATCGCGGTGCGCGACGGCGTCCCCGCCGGAGAGATCCTCTCCTACGCCGAAGAAATTGAGGCCGACCTCATCTGCATGGCGACGCATGGGCGGGCCGGGCTGAAGCGTGTCATCGTGGGGAGCGTCGCGGAACGCGTGCTGCACGACGCGCCGGTGCCCGTGCTGCTCATTGCCCCCGATATGACCGTGACGGATTTCCCGGTGCGGGCCGCCGTGGTTGTCCCGCTCGATGGCTCGCCGCACGCGGAATCCGCCCTGCCCCACGCCGTCTCGCTCGCGAAGACCCTCGACGCGCCGCTGACGCTGGTGCGCATCTGGGACATCAGCGCGCCGATGACCACGGCGGCATACGCGGTGGAGACGAGCCAGACCGTGTTCGATGAGATGGAAGAGGCGACCGAGGAATCCGTCGTCGCGTACCTCGATGCGGTCGCGGCGCGCATCCGTGGGGTGATGGAAGTGCGTACCGTCCATGTGCGTGGTGGGGCGGTCGAAGGGTTGGACGCATTCGTGCGCGCGGAGCGACCCGCCCTCGTCGTCATGGGGACGCACGGGCGCGGTGGCGTGCCACGCTGGGTGCTGGGGAGCGTGGCGTTTGGGTTGGTCCGCACATCGGTCGCGCCCGTCCTGCTGATCGGCGATGCATGCGTGCGGGCAAGCGCGGCGCGATTATCTGCGGATTGCTGACGTGACGGCGCGCTCCATGGTGTAGCATTGAGCGCCACAACGCAGTACAGAAGGGGGTATGTGCTATGCACACGCCCCTTTTTGTGTGTGGGGGAACCATTGCTTGTACCCGTGCGTCCCTTTACGAGGAAGCGGTTGATCGGTAGAGTAGCGGTGACAGTTTCCGCGCGGGTGGCATTGACGACACGGGCAATGAAGGAACGACGACCATCGCGTGGTGCGGAGACACGCGGGAAGGATAATGAGGCAATGGCAGATGTCCGACCACCCGGCACACCCGAGTCGAACGCCGACGCGGCGATGCCAACGTCCATCCTCGGTGACCGCTACCGCATCGAGCGGGTGATCGGGGAGGGGGCGTTCGGGCGTGTCTACCTCGCCCTCGACTCCCGCCTGCGCCGCAACGTCGCCGTTAAGGAGTTGCTCGCCAGCCGCCACACGACGGACAGCGCGACCTATGAGCGATACCTCGACCGTTTCCAACGGGAGGCGCGCGCCACCGGCATGATCCAGCACCCGAACGTCGTCACGGTCTACGACCTCCATGTGGACGCGGACGGCAACCACTACCTCGTGATGGAGTACGTCGACGGCACCAACCTGCGCGACCTGCTCGCCCAGGTGGGCACGCTGCCGGACGCGCGGGC
>JBBSII010000388.1:0-4880 GCA_038232175.1 Thermomicrobiales bacterium | reverse complement strand
GCATGTGGCGAAACGCGACGCGAGCGGGTTCGCGGTGACGGCAGCGCCGAGCACGACCGCCGCCGCCCTGGGGAAGAAGGCGAGCGACATAAGCGGCACGTTCAGTTACCGGGTGGTGGCGAGGCGCAAGGATGTGGCGGCGCCGCGCCTCGCCAAGTTCACGGTGCCGCAGGAGGTGAAGGCAGCGACGCCGCTGGTGGTGCCGACGCTGCCGAAGGACGAGAAGAAGCCGACGCCCCCACCGACGCCGGAACCGCCGACGGTCGACAAGAAGGGCCAGGGCTGACGAGGGGAGACGCCGCCCGCCCGACGCAGTGGAGAACGCATACGCCCCGCCTCAACCCCTTTCCTTCTGGCGCACTCTATCCTGACCCGCTACGATAGCATCCTTGATTGGTGACGTAGGGATGAAAGGACGCAGACGATGGTCACTGTTGCTGAATTGCGCGAGAGTGCGGAGGAGATCGCGCCCGGTGTGGTCGCGGATCGCCGCTACATCCACCAGCACCCGGAACTCGGTTTCCAGGAGGAGAACACTGCCCGCTTCGTCATCGAGCGGCTACGCGCGCTCAATCTGGACGATCTCCAGACGGGCATCGCGAAGACGGGCGTCGTTGGCATCCTCCACGGGGGCAAGGGGCCGGGGAAGACGGTGCTGCTCCGCGCGGACATGGACGCCCTGCCGATGACCGAGCTGAATGACGTGCCGTACAAGAGCGAGAATCCCGGCGCGATGCACGCCTGCGGCCACGACGCGCACACCGCGATGCTGCTCGGCGCGGCGCGGGTGCTGGCGGGGCGGCGGGGCGAGTTCGCGGGGACGATCAAGTTCCTCTTCCAGCCCTCCGAGGAGGCGAATCAGGGCGGCGCGATGCCGATGATCGAGGCGGGCGTGCTGGAGAACCCGCATGTGGACGCCGCGTTCGGCATCCACGTCGGCTCGAACCTGCCGATGGGCACGGTGGCGGTGCGTCCGGGGCCGGTCAACGCGGCGGCGGACAGCGCGATTGTGACGGTTCGCGGCCTCGGCGGGCACGCGGCGCGACCGCAGATGGCGATTGACCCAATTGTCATCGGCGCGCACTGCATCATCGCGCTCCAGAGCCTCATCAGCCGCGAGGTGAACCCGCTCTCGCCCGCCGTCATCACGGTCGGGACGCTCCACGCGGGCACCGTCTCGAACGTCATCCCGGAGGACGCCCACTTCGTGGCGACCGTGCGCACCTTCGACGAGAAGACGCGGCAACTGCTGGCGGAGCGCATCCCGCAGGTTGTCCGGGGCATCGCGGAGACCTTCCGCGCGACGGCGGAGGTGGAGTACGAACTCGGCTACCCGCCGCTCACCAACAACGCGGAGATGGCCGCGCTCGTCAAGTCCGTCGCCCTCGATGTCGTCGGGCCGGAACGCACGCTCGATGCCGAGCCGGGGATGGGCGCGGAGGACATGTCGTACTTCCTCAACGCCGCACCGGGCGCGTTCTACCGCCTCGGCGTCCGCAACGAGGCGACGGGCAAGACCTACGGCCACCATCACCCCCGCTTCGACATCGACGAGGATGCGCTCTCTACCGGCGTTGCGATGCACGCGGCGGTCGCGCTGCGCTATCTCAACGGCTGACAGGCTATCTTCTGCACCATGATGTATCTACCGCACAGCAGGGGGAGAGGAGTCATGATGAATATCGAGCGGACGGCGGCCAGTTCGGCGAAGCGACTGCGCTACGCACTCCTCTGCGCGGTCGCTCTCAACCTCGCGCTGGTTGTCGCGCGTGTCCTGCTGTATACGCCCCTGCTCGCGCAGCGCAACGCACCGCTCTTTGTTCTCGAGCCCGTTGTCCTCCTCCTGATCTATGCGGTCATCGCGTCCGTGATGACCGCAAAACGCGGTGAGCGATGGCATACCGTACGCCGTACGGGCACGATCATCGGTCTCATTACGGGCACGATGTGGGTCGTCAACCTGTCGCTCGAGACGTTCAGCCGATTCTCCGGCATCCTGGCCACCGCACCGTTCCTCCTCGGCGCCTTCGTCCTCTGGGGTGTCGCGGGAGGCATCGGTGCATGGCGCACGGGGGCGGCGTTCCCCGGCATTGCTGCGGCGATCATGGCCGCAATGATCTGCGTGCTGATCACGGTCGCCTATGGGTTCCTCTTGACGTATACATCGCTCCCACGACTTGAGCGCGATCTCGCGAACAGCCCGGATTTCCTCCGGAGTGGATGGGATGACCTGCGGGCATTCGCGATTGCGAACACGTTTGACAGCGGCTTCTCTCACCTGCTCGGCGCGTTGATCGTCAGCACGATCTTCGGCGCGATCGGGAGTGGTGTGGGCCTACTGTTGAACAGAGGGGCACAGCGACGCCCGTCACCGATCTCGTTGACCGACGCATAGCCAGGGGGAGTGGGAAAAAAGTGAAAGAGGGCACGATTTCCGTGACCGATGTGGGCGGTAGATGCCGACGCAGAGAGACGATTGAAAGGGGTACACAATGCGGGTCGTGAAACCAACCGATGTGGAGCCGAAGCCGATGGGCGAGTACGGCGTGCCCGGTGTGACGCTGCGGGAGATCTTCACCGCCGCGACGGGCGCGCCAACCTTCGCGCTCCGGCACTTCGAGGTCGCGGTCGGCAGCGCGGCGCACTCCCACTTCCACCCGTGGGAGCACGAGGTCTACATCCTCGAAGGCGAGGGTGAGATCGTCGGCGCGGATGGCGCGACGCCGTTCCACGCGGGGGATTGCTGCTACACCGCGCCGAATGAGTTGCATCAGTTCCGTAACACCGGCGACACACCGCTGCGCTTCCTCTGCGCCATCCCGAACGAACCCTCGGTCGCGCCCTCGGAGACCCCGGTGCGGGAAAATGAACTGACCGCCGCGACATCAGGGTAATTTACGTGAGGATCGCTGACCGCACGCATGAATTGTGTTATGACCAGGTATCGAGGGTGGGATGAGCGCGGAGGTAGGCAAAAGCCTCTTCGACCTGCTCAAGCGTCAGGGTGGGATAGTTCCGTTGCGCGTGGCGATGCCCGTCGGGTGTATCACCAAACGAGATGATGAAAGCAAGCGGAATACGCTGCCGCGCCACGATCAATGCTCCGCCGAGAATGCGCGGATCGCGGCTGATGATGCAGTTTTCGGTCGCGTAATCGTGGGGGATCGTTCGTTCCATCGCGTCGCTCCTTCTGCCAGTATTGTCGGGGGTTTTCGTGCACTGTCAACAGAGCGGAATCTTCGCTTGCGCCACGGCACTTGACGCTGGGGCGCTCGCTCCCGCATCCTTCCGTCGCAAAGGGCTTTGCCGAAGATTGCGCAGATAAAGGGGCGGCAGATGAGCATTACGAGTGCGGGCGGGACGCGATGGACGGACGAGGCGAACGATACACTCGCGGAATTCCTGCTGGATGTGCCGGAGGAGCAGCAGGTGGCGCGGGAGAATCGGGTGCGGAACGCGGCGGAGGCCTTTGCGCGCGGGCAGTCCCGCTACCAACTCGGCGATGTCGTCAGCCTGGAGGCGATGTGCGTCGGCTGGATTCGCACCACGCCCACGACGGAGCGCGCCGCACTCCCGGCCCTCTTCGCGAAGCACAATCTCGACTTCGCGCCCTTCGAGGAGTACACCGCACCGCGCTAGTGGAATTTATTAGCCAACAGAGGCACAGAGGGCACGGAGACAAGACAAAGAACATCTCTTCTCTTTCGCTCCCTCTTTCTCTGTGTCCTCTGTGCCTCTGTGGCTGAATCGTTCTCGGAGGTTTGCGATGGCAGTTGTGGCGGTTGAGGATGTGCGGCGGGTGCGGGGGGCGCGGCGGCTGCGCGGGACGATCCGCGTGCCGGGGGACAAGAGCATCAGCCACCGCGCGCTCCTCTTCAACGCGCTCGCGCAGGGCAGCGCGCGGGTGCGCGGCTTCCTCGATGGCGAGGATTGCCGCACGACGCTCTCCCTGCTCCGCGCGATGGGCGTCCGCATCGACGAGGACGGCGAGACGCTGATCGTCCACGGCGCGGGCGCGCACGGCCTCACCGAACCGGCGGGCATCCTCGATTGCGGCAACAGCGGCACGACGACGCGGCTCCTGCTCGGCATCCTCGCGGGGCAGCCCTTCTTCGCCGCGCTGACGGGCGACGGGTCGCTCCGCCGCCGCCCGATGGGCCGTGTCACCGAGCCGCTCCGGCGGATGGGCGCCCACATCGACGGGCGCGAAGGCGGCACATTGCTCCCGCTCGGCGTGCGCGGCGGCGCGCTCCACGGCATCGAGTACGCGCTGCCCGTCGCCTCCGCGCAGGTGAAATCGTCGCTGCTGCTCGCCGCGCTCTTCGCGGACAGCCCGACGACGCTCACCGGCCGCATCGACTCCCGCGACCACACCGAGCGGATGCTCCGCGCGATGGGTGCGCACCTCGTTGCGGCGGGCGGCGCGCTGACGCTCACCCCCGGCACGGCCCTCACCGCCCGCGATGTGGATGTGCCGGGGGACATCTCCTCCGCCGCGTTCTGGCTCGTCGCGGGGGCCGCGCACCCGGACGCGGAACTGACGATCGAGCACGTCGGCGTTAACCCGACGCGCACCGGCATCCTCGACATGCTCGCGCTGATGGGCGCGGATGTCACCGTGCGGGACATCCGCGAGGTCTCCGGCGAACCGGTCGCGGACCTCACGGTACGCTCGTCGCGGCTCCACGGCGCGGCGATCGGCGGCGACCTCATCCCGCGTGGGATCGACGAATTGGTCGTGCTCTCCGTCGCGGCGGCGATGGCGGAGGGACGCACCATCGTGCGGGACGCCGCCGAGTTGCGCGTCAAGGAGTCCGACCGCGTCGGCGCCGTCGTTGAGGGGTTGCGGCGGTTCGGCGCGCGGGCGGAGGCGGCGGACG
>JBBSII010000387.1:0-4881 GCA_038232175.1 Thermomicrobiales bacterium | reverse complement strand
GTTGAACCGAGTTCTGGCCGGATGTCAGTCTACAGCGTTGACTCCACCACCGTCACGTCGGGCCGATTGCGGACTTCGGGCAGGAGCGTCGTGCCGATGCCGGGTGCAGTCGGCGCGAGGATGTGGCCGTCCTCCACCCGCACGATCTCGGTGACGAGGTTCGGGTACGTGACGCGCAGATACGACCGCAGCGACTCCTGGTAGACCGCGTTCGTCGCGTTGATCGCCAGATGCACCCCGGCGAAGAGCGTGAAGGGGCCAGTGCAGTCGTGCATCGCGACGGGGCGCTTGTACGTCTCGGCCATCGTCGCGATCTTCTTGCTCTCGGTGATGCCGCCCGCCCACGTCGGGTCGATCATGATGATGTCCGCTGCGCGCTGCTCCAGCACCGGCTTGTATTCGTAGCGCGTCGTCAGGTACTCGCTGACGAGCAGCGGGGTCGTCGTGCTCCGCTGCAACTCGGCCAGCGCGCCGATGTCGTCCGCGCGCATGAGGTCTTCGAGCCAGTACGGCTCGAATTCCTCCAATGCGTGCGCGATCTTCTTCGCCGCCGGGAGCGACCAGAAGCCGTGCCCCTCGACCATGATCTCCATCTTGTTACCGACCGCGCTGCGGATTTTGCGGAACGGCTCCAGCGCGCGGTCGAGGTCCGCATTGTCGATCCGCTGCCCGCCGAGCGTGCGCAGGTTGGGATCGAACGCCCCCCGGAAGGTGCGCCAGTCGTCGTACTTGCCCGGCGTGTGGGCGATATAGTCGAAGGGCCAGATCTTCATGCCGGTGATGCCATCGCTGAGCAAATCGAGCGCCAGTTCGTCCGCGCGGGTCATGAAGGCGATCAAATCCTCGTACTTGCCCTCACTGCCGGTGTCCGTGCCGTAGCCAGTGCCGCCGCGTGTCGGGCGGCCGTACGTCGGGCCACCACAGGTGTTGTACGTCTTGATCCGATCCCGCGCGGCGCCGCCGAGCAGTTGCCAGACGGGCATCCCCGCCGCCTGACCGAGGATGTCCCACAGCGCTACGTCAATCGCCGACAACCCGCGAATCTCCGCGCCCTTCCCCGCGACGTGCGCGATGACTTCGTACAGCCTCCGCCAGTGCAGCTCAATCGCGCCCGGATCGTGCCCGAGGAGCATCGGCGCGGCGAACTGATGAATATACCCGCGCAGCGCATCCGTCATGTAGAACGTGTCCCCGTAGCCGACCAATCCCTCGTTCGTATGCACCGCGACGAAGAGGATCTGCGGGTAGTCTTCCACATGGATCGTCTCGATCTTCGTGATCTTCACCGGGCCTCCCCCTCAGTCTTCCGCACGCGCGCCAATTCCTCCAGAATCCACATCCGCGCCAGCGTCGAAGCGCCCAATCCCTTCGGCTTCGCGATCGCCTTCAGTTCGTCGAAGATTCCCTTGTCCAGCCGGATGGAGAGCATGTAGGTAGATTTGATTGGATGTTCGAACGTCACGTCGGCAGGCGCGAATTCATGCTCGTATTCCGTTGAGTCATGTGTGTCCCAGAATTCCGCCTCTTCCTCGATGGACGCGAAATCCGGACTCTGTTTCTTCGCCTTAACATGTGTTGCCATTTCGTCTCCTTTTAGCGGCGTTGATACGCCCGCTGTTCTTCTCGCGTCGCATCCCGCGCGGTTATGACGTATGCCTCTCCACCGCCACGCGGTGCAACAAAAGCAGTGAGCAATCGCCCGGATTCCGTTTGCCCGATCAGGCGATATCGGTTATTCCGGCCCCGTGTAATGAACGGACGATTGTCTACGATCTCTTCAACTTCATGAAGAGCGACATGATGGAGGGCGACATGCTCGTCAGTCCAATCATCCCAGACCAACCGGTACACATGCGCCATCGCCCATCTCCCCAAGTGTATTACATTGTCATACACGAAGCGCGCCACCGCAAGGATGGCGCGTTAGCGTAGCGGGGGATCACCTGCAGCGCAATACTTTTCCGAAGATAGTTGCAGCGTTAGACCGCTTTGAACTGCTCGAATGGCTGATGGCAGTCGTGGCAGTAGTAGATGGCGCGGCAGAGGGTCGGGCCGAAGGGGTTTTCCATCGCGGTGTGGTGGGAGCCGCAATAGGGGCATTCCGCGAGCACCGGAAGCATCTGCACGTTCTCCTCGTCCTCCCCCGGCACGGGCGGGGCGAAGCCACTGGCGCGCAATTTCCGGCGACCTTCCGGCGTGATCCGCTCGGTTGTCCACGGCTCCACGAACGTGGTAACGACCTCAACCGTCGGCGCGAAGCCTGCCAGACGCGCGCGGATCGTCTCGCGGATGATGTCCAGCGCGGGGCACGCGACGAAGGTCGGCATCACCTCGACGCGCACATGGGCATCATCCCGCTCCACCGCGCGGATGATGCCAAGCTCGACGACCGAGATCATCGGAATCTCCGGGTCCGGCACCTCCGCGAGCGCGTCCCACACCTCGGAGAGTGCTGAGTGCTGAGTGCTGAGTGCTGAGTGGGCTTTTTGAAAATCATCTTGATTGCTTGCATGCATTACTTCTATCCTCTCGCTTCGTTCACATACTGACGCTTCGCTGCCGCCACTACCCGTGCATTCTCACACTCAGTACTCAGTACTCAGTACTCGTCACTACCAAGCCCCGTCCGGTTCCTCGCGGTAAACCATCGTGAACTCGTTCCAGAGCCAGCGGAAGTCATCGCTGTGCGCGGTGCGGCCATCGTCCATGCGGAGCGGGAAGGTTGGCGCGTATCGCTCATCGCCCATTTCGCGGAATGGGAACGGCAGACCGAGCGACTGCATCATCGGCCCGATAGCACCGAGCCATGTTTCCTGAACCGCCAGCAGCGGCTTGGGGAGGATGCCTGCACTCAGCAGCGCGTCCTCGCCGTCGAGCGGCGTGAAGAGCGCGAGCGCGTCCGGCCAGAGCGTATCCAGCGCGTCCGAGAGCCGCTGGTGCGCCCCACCGCCCGCCTCCGCGAGCCGCTTCATCCACGCCTCCATGTGCATCCGGTGGTACGTCTCCTCGCGACGAATCTTGGCGACAATCCCCGCCAGCGGCGCGTACGACGACCCTGCCAGCGCGGTGAGCCGGGCCGCATCCGCCGTGTCGTAGAGGAAGCGGCGGGCGATGCTGAATGCCCAATCCGTGCGCGGGTGATCGAGCAGGCGCGCGTGGCGATACTCCCCCGGCTGGCGACCGTAGGCGATGTGGTCGGCGGTGTCGCCCGTCACCTCCGCGAGCAGTTCGTAGAGCACGCGCGCGTGGCCGATCTCATCCTGCGCGAGCGACGAGAAGGCGACATCCTCCTCCAGCATTGGGGCGATGCCCGTCCACTCCGAATCCCAGTACCCAAGCACGAACTCGTCGTCCGCCAGCGTCAGGAGCAACTCCGCTAACGCGGAGGACTGAGGACTGCGGGTGCCCTCTGGGCGGCATGAGGACTGAGGATTTGACTCGCCTCGATTGCCGGTTTCTCTCATAGGCATCATCACACGTTACACCTATCTCCATCGCCACAACCAGTATCGCTCGCGTTCTCACTGAGTCCTCGGTCCTCAGTCCTCAGTCTTACTCTCGCTCGCGCCGCTTCTAATTTCTCTTTGAAGGCGTACCCGGCGGGCTTCTTGAAGGAGCGGTCGAGCGGCGGTTGGAGCAGGTCGAGATCGTCGATCTGCTGGATCGCGGCGCGCGGCACGACCCAGAGCCGAATACTCTCCTGCCGACGGCTGTAAAACTCCCGCGCGTAGTGCGTCGCAAGCTCGCGATCCGGCGCGAGGACATTCCCCGCGTGCCGCATCGGCTCCCCTTCTCGCTCCTGCCGGAACACCTCGTACACGTCCATGAGAAAACTCCTGAGAGAATTGAACCGCGAAGGCGCGAAGGGCGCGAAGAGGCACAAAGGAACGAAAAGAGTGATGAGCATTCATTTTTATTCTTTTTCTCATCCCGTCTTCGCGTCCTTCGCCTTCGCGGTTCAAGGTATTCCTATGCGGCGGCGCGGGGAGCGGCGAAGATGGCGTCGCGCACCCACTGCGTCTGGTCGTGATTGATCTGCCGGAAGGCGAGCCGCTCCTGCGACATCGGGCCGTGGCCGGTGACGACGGCGTAGAGTTCCTTCCAGTCCGGCTCGGTGTATCGCCAGCGGGCCGTCGCTTCGTCGTAGCGCAGTGCCGGGTCCGGCAGCGTCAGGCCAAGTTCGCGGATGCGCGGGACGTAGATACCGAGGAATTCCTGCCTGAGTTCGTCGTTCGACTTGTTCTTGATGCGCCACGCGAGGTCGCGGTCCTTCGTCGGGTCGGTCGGCGGGCCGTGCATCTGCATCAGTGGCCCCCACCAGCGGTCGAGTGCCTCCTGCACCATCGCGCGCTGCTTCTCCGTGCCATTGAGGAGCGAGAGGAGCACGTCACGCCCGTGGATGATGTGGACGGACTCCTCCCAGCAAATCTTCTTCATCGTGCGGGCGTACGGCGCGTACGAGGACTCCCGGAGCGCCTGCTGCGCGACAATCGCGGCGGCGTCCACGAGCCACGCGATCACGCCGACATCGGCCCAGGTCTTCGTCGGGTAGTGGAAGACATTATGAAACTTCGTTTTGCCCGCGAGCAGATCGGCCAGCATCGCCTCGCGCGGCTTGCCGAGGTCCTCCGCGACGCGGTAGAGCAGTTGCGCGTGGCCGACCTCATCCTGCACCTTCGCGGTGAGGGCGAGTTTGCGCTTCAAGGAGGGGGCGCGCATGATCCACTCGCGCTCCGGCAGCACGCCCATGAGCTCGCTGTTCGCGTGCATCTCGACGAACTTCAGCACCGCCTGGCGGTACCCCTCCGGCATCCAGTCGCCGGGTTCGACCTTGCCGCCATTGGCGACGTGCGCGTTGAAGGCATCCAGTCGTTCTTCCTC
>JBBSII010000386.1:0-4899 GCA_038232175.1 Thermomicrobiales bacterium | reverse complement strand
ATGGATGTGCCACGGGCCAAAACACGCCGTTCGCCCTTCGCCACACTGATGACCGATCTCATCGCAGCATGACCCATACCGACTTCGCCATCGGTATCATTCGCGGTGAACCCGAAATCGCCGTGAACTGAGATGAGAAAAGGAAACCACCCGTTCCAACCGCATCGCTCATGCTCGCAACGAGCAGATTCGTTTTACCCTGTATCGCCTGACTGGAAGCCGGAAATCCATTCACCGTCTCTGAGCAAGAGCCAGACTCGTGTGGCTAAGTCCACACCAAGAGGACGCAGAGAAGGATCTGGGCGTTTTCTTTTCCCATCTCCTTGGTGTTCCTGATGTCTTGGTGGTTCAGAAATCGATTCCGCTATCGAGGAACGGCTCGCCACGCGAATACCGCCGCACCGCGTCCGGGTCGAGGGTGATGCCGAGGCCGGGAGTGGCGGGGATGGCGAGCATCCCGTCCGCGTCCAGTTGCCACGGGGTGGCAACGATTGCATCGACGTAGGGCGAGCCGGTGATGTACTCGACGAAATCGGTGTCCGCGAAGGCGGAGGAGAGTTGCAAGTCGGCGGCGAGGCCGATGGCGGTGTTCCAGCCGTGCGGGATGAAGCGGACGCCATGCTCCTGCGCCATCCAGCCGATGCGCCGCTCCTCCGAGATGCCGCCGACCTTCGTGACGTCCGGCTGGACGATGTCGAATGCACCCGCCTCCAACCATGGCTGGAACGACTGGCGGCGCGTCAGCACCTCCCCGCCGCTGATCGGCAGGGGCGCATGCTCGCGCAGCAGGACGTAGTCGCGCAGCGCGTCGGGCTGGAGCGGCTCCTCGAACCAGACGACGCCATAGCCCGCGAGCATCTCCGCCGTCCTGAGCGCCCACTTGTATCCCTGGCGCCAGTGTGCGTCGCTCCCGCCCGCATCGACCATCAGCATCGTCTCGTCGCCGACCGCCTCCCGCGCCGCGCGGACAATCGCCTCGTCCTTCGCCGCGCCGTGCCGCCCGAACGGCCCCCAGCCAATCTTGAAGGCGCGGAAACCCTGCGCCTTGTACGGCAGGAGCGCATCCGCCATCCGCTCCGGCTCGTCCATCAGCAGCGAGGCATACGGCCGCACTCGCTCGCGGTATCGCCCGCCGAGCAGCCGCCCGACGGGCTGCCCTGTCGCCTTGCCGAGGATGTCCCAGAGCGCGATGTCGATCCCCGAGATCGTGTGCGTGACCGACCCGCCGCGTCCGAGCCAGAAGGTGTTCTGGTGCAGTTTCTCGCTGACGCGCTCTGGTTCGAGCGCGTTCTCGCTGCGGTAGAGCGGCTCCAGGACGCCGAGCGCCGCCCGGACGAGCACGTCGTTTGTGAAGACGCTGCCGATGCCGGTGATGCCCTCATCCGTTACCACCGCAATCAGCGTGTGCACGCACGCATCGGGCTGGAGTTCGTCGCTCCACCCGCCCTCCGGTGTCGCACCGCACAAGCCCACCGCCCGAATCTCGCGAATCTTCATCCGTCCCGCTCCTCTCCATCACCCGCATCACTGATCGATGCGGGTGATGATACCGGCGATTACCCCCGTTTGGCGATGCCACGTCGCTCTTTGGCTCTTTGCGGCTCGCGATGTGTGGGAAAATTCGACCACACGGAGAACCTGTGGTATAGTTGTATTTCGATATCCTCGCTGAGAACTGGTATGGATCAGGCGCGAGAATCACAAGTCGCGCGCACGGTGATGACCAGCGAGCGAGAAAGACAAGGCAATGGCAAAGAGTTTGTATGTTGGCGGCCTCCCCTACTCCACGACCGAGGATGCGGTGCGCAACCTGTTCACCCAGGCAGGGAACGTCAGTTCCGTGCGTCTGATCAAGGATCGGGACACGGGCGACAGCAAGGGCTTCGCGTTCGTCGAGATGGCGGACGATGCCGAGGCGCTCGCGGCGGTCAATCAGTTCAACGGCTACCAGATGGATGGCCGCTCACTGACCGTCAATGAAGCCCGCCCGCGCGAAGAGCGAAGTGGCGGCGGTGGCTACGGTGGCGGTGGTGGGAACCGGCGCTACTAGCCCACGGCAAGCAGCAGAGACGAAGGACAGGGCCGCAAAATGCCCTGTCCTTACTCTTTGTGCCTCAAAGAAGACCGTATGCGCTCAGTCGTCGCTAATCTCCACGCCGTGCTGCCTGGCGGCGCGCTTGATGCGTCCCTTGATCGCCTCAACATCATTCTTGTCGTACTTGCTCGCGTTGTCGCGGTGGTTGATGTAGCTCCACGCGGCCCGCACATGCTCCGGCGTGTCGATGGGGTACTTGTGGTTCGTCGGGTCGGCGAATTGCACGTCGCCGTACTCGTGCAATCCTTCTTTCGGTTTCACGTCGTCGCGATGCTCGATGCGATCACTCATGCCCTGCCTCCTTCTATCCACGCACCAACCGCAGTGCGCGATCATTGGCCTCGCATGGGTCATGCCTCCCTTGGAGGGGAACGGCGCGGGGCGGTAGGGGCTAGGATTCCTGCAGCGCTGCCCGCAGCGCGTCCCCGACGACGTCCATGTCCGCCGCCGTCACGTTGCCGAGGTGGCCGATGCGGATGATCTGGCCCGTCAGTCTCCCTAACCCACCGGCGATGATGACACCGTGCTCGTCGCGGAGCCGCGCAAGTAGGCGCGCCGCGTCGAATCCATCCGGCAGCGCGACCGCCGTCACGGTGTCCGAGGCGTGCGCGGGGTCGGCGAAGAGGCGGAGGCCGTACTCCGCGAGGTCGCCGATGTCGGCGCGGCATGCCTCGGCGGCGGCGTGGTGCCGCGCGATGATCGCGGGCAGTCCCTCCGCGACGAGCATTTGCAGCGCGCGATGGAGGCCGGTGAGCGTCGGCAGCGCGGGGGTGGAGGGCGTCTGTCCCTTCTCCTGCGCGTCTCGCGCGCGCTGGAAGTCGAAGTAGAAGCGGGGGAGCGTCGCCGTCATGGAGCGCTGCCAGGCGCGCGGGCCAACGGCGACCATCGCCAGTCCCGGCGGCGCCATCCACGCCTTCTGCGAGGCGGAGACCGCGACATCGATCCCCCACGCATCGAGCGGCACGTCGAGCGCGGCGGTTGAGGTGATGCAGTCGGCGGCAATGATCGCGCCGTGCCGGTGCGCCACCGCTGCGATCACTTCGAGATCGTGCGTCACGCCGGTGGAGGACTCGTTGTGCGTCAGCAGGACCGTCTTCGCGCGCGGGTGGGCGACGAGTGCGTCCGCGACGTGCGCGGGGTCCACGGCGTGGCCGTCCGGCGCGGTGACGTGGTGCACTGTGATCCCGTACACCTCCGCGATCGCGGCGAAGCGCTCCCCAAACGTGCCCGCGTGCGCCGCGATCACCTCATCGCCCAGTGAGCAGAGGTTGACGACCGCCGCCTCCATCCCACCCGAGCCGGAACACGAGAGCAAGAGCACGTCGTGCGTCGTCTGGAGGATCGTCCGCATCCCCGCGACGGTTTCCGCGAGGAGCGCGGCGAATTCCGGCCCGCGATGGTTAATCATCTGTTGCCCCGTCGCCTCCCGCACCGCGTCGGGCAGTGGCGTCGGGCCGGGGATGCGCAGTTGCATCCCGCGTGGGACGGTCGAAAACGATTGAACCGCAGAGGCGCAGAGAACGCAGAGAGGGAAAGAAAGGAGAGGGGAGAAGAATTTGATGAGGGAGGAGAAGAGGACGCATGAATCTTCGCGCGCCTTGTCTCCAGTTTTCTCAGTGATCGCAGTACCTCTGTGGTTGAAAGTGTTTCCTCTCATGCGACGACCTCCTCACGGGTGAGCGCGTCTCAGTTCACAATCTCTTCTTCCGCGTGCCGCGTGCGAGGCGGTAGGGGAGGGCGCGGAGGAAGCTCGTGAGGAGGACTCTCCACGCACCGCGCATCCCCGTGACATCGGCGGAGGCGGGCGGGCGACCGGCGTATTGCTCCTCCGCGTACCGCGCCGCGATGGTCATGGCGGCGGGTTTACCCTCCGGCAGCCGCTCGCCAACGGCCTCCGCCGTCTCGAACGGCGTCGCCGCGCGCGCGTTTGGCACGCCGATCCAGCGCGCGCTCCGTTGCAGCCGCGCGTACCACTGCGCCGCCGGGGCCAGCCCCCGGAAGGGGAGGAACCAGTACCACGCGCACAACCCCCAGAGTGCCAGCAGCGTGAAGGGGATGAGCAGCACGAGCGGCGAGACACGGAAGCCGCCGTGGGTCTTCGCTGCTGCCGCGCCCGGTTCCTGCGTTGCAGTGTTCGGGTTCGATGCCGGTGGTTCGGCGGCGGGGGCAGGTGCCGGGGCGGGTGCGGGCGTCGGCTCCGATGCGGTATTGCCCGCGCCACGGGTGATCGGCGCGACATCCGGGCGCGGCGTCGGGTCGAACGTGACCCAGCCGTACTGCGGGAAGTAGACCTCGACCCATGAGTGCGCCTGACTCTCGCGCGAGAGGAACCGGCCATCAGCCTGACGCGCACCGGGCAGGTACCCCGCGACGACGCGCGCCGGGATGCTGTCCGCGCGGAGTAGCACCGCCATCGCCGTGGCGAAGTACTCGCAGTACCCCTCCTTGCCATCGAAGAGGAAGTAGTCGGTGACATCGCGGTTCGTCGGCGGGTTGTTGACGACCGTCGCGTAGGTGAACGCGGGGGAGCGCAGGTATCGCTCGATGGCGGCGGCGATGTCGTACGGGTCGCGCTGCCCGCGCGCCAATTGCGCCGCGAGGTCGCGCACGCGCTGCGATGTGGCAATGCTGTTCGGCGTGCTGCCGTTAGGGAGCGTCCGATAGCGGTCGAGCCATTGGGGGTACGATGTGGCCGCGCTCCGCAGTTGCTCCGCCGTGGCAGTGCTGACCCGCGCGGTCATCGCGATGCTGTCGTTCGCGTTGATCGGCGCGCCCGCGTCGAGCGTCGTGACATCGGCGAAGTT
>JBBSII010000385.1:0-4904 GCA_038232175.1 Thermomicrobiales bacterium | reverse complement strand
CGACCCGGGGCCCCAACCCATTCTGCCCAGCGGCCGCCCCGCCGCGGACAGGGCATTCCCCCACGACGGCGCGAAGCGGGCCAAGATGGCAACGCGCGTGTCTTTTTACCTTCTGTTTCGTCCGCCCTATTCGCGCCTTCGTGGTTCAATGCCCTTTCCTCTGCCGGGCGCCCTCTGGGCAGATGCGGTTCGTCCCCGGTTTCGTCTGATGACGGGAGGGATGTGCGATATGGGAGATGATGCGCGAGCGATGCCGCCCCTTGCGGGGATTCGCGTCCTCGATCTCGGGCGGCACCTCGCGGGGCCGAGTTGCGCGCAGTTCCTTGGCGATCTCGGCGCGGATGTGATTAAGATCGAGAACCCCGAGCGCGGTGAGGATGGGCGCGCGTCCGGCCCACCCTTCTTCGACGCGGACGGCCCGGCGGCGTCGGGTGAGAGCGCGTACTTCCTCGCGGCGAACCGGAACAAGCGGTCGCTCGCGATGGATGTCAAGAGTGTGGCGGGGCAGGAACTCTTCCGCCGCCTCGCGGATACGGCGGATGTCGTCATCGAGAACTTCCGCCCCGGTGTGATCGACGCGCTCGGCATCGGCTACGCGGCGATCTCCCCGCGCAACCCGCGCATCATCTACTGCGACCTCTCCGGCTTCGGCGCGGATGGCCCGTACGCCAACCGCCCTGGCCTCGACAACATCATCCAGGGCTTCTCCGGCCTGATGAGCGTGACGGGCTTCGAGGGCGGGGAGCCGGTGCGCGTCGGCATCCCCATCGCGGACCTGGTCACCGGCCTGCTCGGCGCGTATGGCGTGCTCGCGGCGCTGATGGCCCGCGAGCGCACCGGGCGCGGGCAGCAAGTGGAGACGTCGCTCCTGGAGGGGATGGTTGGGATGCTCGGGTTCCAGGCGGTGCGCTACCTGAACGGTGCAGGCGTGCCCCCACCGGCGGGGAACCATCACCCGATTAGCGCGCCGTATGGCGTGTACAAGACGCGCGACGGGTGGGTCATCATCGGCGCGACGGGCGACAAACGATGGAACATCTTCTGCCGCGTGATCGACGCGCCGGAGTTCCTCACGGACGAGCGGTTCGTCACCAATGGGGGACGTTTCGCGCACAATGCGGAACTGACCGCGTTAATTGGCGCGAAGTTGCAGGCGCACACGTCGGACGAGTGGGAGGAAATCCTCAACGAGAGCGGCATCCCCTGCGGCCCGATCTACACGATGGGCCAGAGCATGGAGCACCCGCAGGTGCGCCACCGGGGGATGGTTGTCGAGCCGCCGCCCCCGACGAGGGGCACGGGGCGGCTGCTCGGCCTCCCCGTCAAACTGAGCGAGACGCCGGGCGCCATCCACCGCGCGCCCCCGCTCTTCGCGCAGCACACCGACGAGGTGCTGCGCGAGATCGGCGTGACGGACGCGGAACTGGCGTCACTGCGGGCGAACGGCGTCATCAACTCCGGCACCCTCTCGACAGACGCGGCGGACAAATAAGGCAGCATTGATTGCCAAACCACTTCCCCTTCCCTCTCCATCGCCGCTCTAATTTCGCCGTATTTATAACCTTCGGGCGATGGAGAGGGGCCGGGGGTGAGGAAAAAACCACTTCGTCCACGAAGGAGACGGACCAATGGCCCTCGCGGTAACAACGGCGGAGCTGCAAAACCTGCTCGAAACGGTGCCATTCAACCGGCAGTACGGCTTTCGTCTGCAATCCATCGATGATGGCGTGTGCGCGATGCTCATCCCATTCCAGTCCGCCTTTGAGCGGCCCGACGGCCTGATTAGCGGCCCGGTCTTCATGGCGGCGGCGGATGTGGCGATGTGGCTGGCGATCATGACGAAGACCGGCATTGTCGATAGCCTCGTGACCGTCGAGATGAAGACGAACTTCCTCAACAGCGCGCGGGCGCAGGACTGCGTCTGCACCGCGACGGTGCTCAAGTTCGGGCGGCGGCTGGTCTACGGCACCGCTGCGTGCACCGACAGCACGAACCGGCTATTGACGCATCACACCGTCACATACATCCGGCCGGAACGCTGATTCCACCTCCGCATTCACAGGCTATCGACGCGGCGACCTTCCCGGGAACCGCGTCAGCTCTTCTCGTCGATCCACTGGCCGACGTTGCGGTACTTCGCGTACCGATCAGCGAGCAGGTGGGGAATATCGACCGCCGCACCGACGCCGTACGCCGCGTCGAGGGCCGCGAGGTGGCGTTCGATGGCGTTGCCGACGGTGTCAATCGCGTCGAGCGGGTCCTCGTGTGCGGGGACGGGTTCGGGCACCACCTCGTCGATGACGCCGAAGAGGGTTGATTCCGCGCCGGTAATCCGCATCGCGGCGGCGACTTCCTGCTTCTTCGCGGGGTCGAGCTTGAGGATCGACGCGGCGGACTCCGGCGGTGCGACGGAGTAGATCGCGTTCTGCATCATGATGATCCGGTCGGTCACGCCGATTGCCAGCGCGCCGCCGCTGCCGCCCTGCCCGATCACGACGGAGATCGTCGGGATGCGCAGGCCGAGCATCGCCAGGATTGATTCCGCGATGGCGAGCGCCTGCCCCCGCTCCTCGGAGGGGAGACTTGGGTCGGCGGCGGGGGTGTCGATGAACGTAATCAGCGGGAAGCCGAACTTCTCCGCCTGTGTCATCAGCCGCTTCGCCTTGCGATACCCCTCCGGCTTCGGCATCCCGAAGTTGTGCCGCACATTCTCCTTCGTGTCCGCGCCGCGCTGATGGCCGAGCAGCATCACGCTCCGGCCATTGAAGCGCCCCACGCCGCCGATCAGCGCGGCGTCGTCACCGAACAGCCGGTCGCCGTGGAGCGGCACGAACTCGGTGCAGAGGCCGTTAATGTAGCCGAGGGTGCGGGGCCGCTGCGGGTGCCGCGCCCGCTGCACCTGCTCCCACGCGATCTCCGGCGTCAGGCGCTTCGGCAGGTCATTCATGCGCGGTCGAGAGTGCGGGTTGGCGCGTGTCCACATGGGCGGGGTCAGTGATCGGCGCGCGGTCGAGTTGGCGGGTGCCGTAGAGCGCGAGGAGCGTCGCGAGCGTCTGGCACAATTCACGGCGATGCACGACGCCATCGACCATGCCGTGCGCCATCTGGAACTCGGCGGTCTGCACATCGTCCGCGAGCCGCTGCTTCATGATCTGCTCGATCAGGTTCTTCCCCGCGAAGCCGATGCGTGCGCCCGGTTCCGCGAGCATGATGTCCGCGACAGTCGCGTACGACGCGGACACGCCGCCGTAGCAGGGGTCGGTGAGGACGGCGATGTGCGGCAGGCCCGCCTCACCAAGCCGCGCGACGGCGGCGGTCGTCTTCGCCATCTGCATCAGCGAGAACAAACCCTCCTGCATCCGCGCGCCGCCGGAGGCATTGAAGGTGAGCAGCGGCAATTGCGCGTCGCGCGCGCGTTCGGCGGCGCGGGCGAGTTTCTCACCGAAGACGCTGCCCATCGTCGCGCCCATGAACGAGAAGTCCGCGATGGCGACGGCGACGGGTTCACCGAGGATCGCACCCTGGCCCGTGACCATCGATTCCGTCTCGTCGGTCTTCGATTGCGTGGCGATCAGTTTCGCCCTGTACGCATCGTCGCCGATCGCGAATCCGAGCGGATCGGTTGGTTGGACGGTCGTGTCCCACTCCGTGAAGGAATCTGCGTCGAGGGTGTACTCGATCCGCTGCCGCGCGTTCAGGCGGAAATGCGCGCCGCACTTCGGGCAGACGTACAGGTTATTTTCCAGTTCCTTGACGTAGAGCGGTTCCTTGCAGGTGCCGCAGGGGATGATGATGCCGGGCGATGCGCTGTCGTCCGCGAGCCCGCGCGGTCCGGGTTTGAACTTGGATGGGGGTGTCGTCTCCGCACCATTCGGCGACGCTCCGTGCCCGCCGTGCGCCCCACGGCGAAATAATCGCTCTTTCATTGCGTACCCATCCCCCGCGCATCGCGCTGTGCCGCATTTGCCCATGCCGGCATGCCCGGTCACTCTCGCGCTGAACCGAACGCGCCGCTCCCGCATGGCCTTCTTCCACCACCGCGTACGATGGGTTCCGGCCAGCATAACATAACCGCTGAGGATGCGCACAACGGGTCAGACGATAGTGACGCGCCCCGCGTTCACGGAGATGGTGAGGGTGAAGCGGGCCTTCGCGCCCGCGTATTCCGGTGTCTCGTAGCCGCCACTGCGCGCAGTAAACCGGCTGGGAACATCGCGGCTGCCCGCCTTCGATTCGATCACGATGCGGACGGCTGCGCCCGGCGGCACGGTCACTTGCACATTCCCGGCGGCGGCCTTGATCGTCCCTTTCGCGTCGCCGCTGTACGTGGCGGGCAGGACGAGCCGGAAGGTGCCCGCATTGGCCTGCGCACTGAAGTCGTTCAATGTCAGCCCTTGCAGGTTGACATCGCTGCTCGATGCGTCCATCGCGAGGCTCAACGAGAGCGCCACGCCTGACGCCACACCGACATTCCACTGCGCGGATTCTTCGGCGTCCTTGGAGCCGTTCTCTTCGGAGAGATTCCATGTGTCGCCCTTGTGCTCGAGCACGGCATCGCCACGGTTCTTCCCCGGTGTGTACATCCCTTGCAGGAGGTTCGGGTTGTTCGCTTCGAGCGGGCGGAGGACGACGGTCGCCGCGTTGGCGGTCAGGTCGATCTTGCCGGTGTCCCCCGCGCGCGGTGCGGCGAAGGTCTGCGCGACGCCCGCCGCGACGCCGTTGCCGCCGTTGAGGAAATGTGCGATCACGAGCGCAACGGCGATCACCAGCACGAGCGCGAGCGCCGCCACGCCCCCAACCGCCCAGCGCAGCATCCTCCCGTGCAGCGGGGCGCGGATGCCAACACGGGGAATCTTGCGGTTTGGTTCACCGGGTGGCAGGGCGAGCGGCTCGGTCACATGCGG
>JBBSII010000384.1:0-4906 GCA_038232175.1 Thermomicrobiales bacterium | reverse complement strand
GCTCGTCTGGATCGGTGAACTGATCACCGAGAACGGCGTCGGCAATGGCGTCAGCATCATCATCTTCGGCGGCATCGTCGCCGGGTTGCCGGGTGGAATCGCGAACCTGCTGACCGGTGGTTCGTCGTTTAACCTCGTCTCAATCATCCTCTTCGGCGCGATTGGCTTGCTGACGGTCGTCGGCATCATCCTCATCAATGAGGGCATGCGAAAGATTCCCGTGCAGTATGCGCGCCGGGTGCGCGGTCAGCGTCAGTACGGCGGGCAGGCGACAACCATTCCGTTGCGCGTCAACTCGGCGGGCATGATCCCGCTGATCTTCGCGGTCAGCATTATGATTCTGCCCTCGACGATTGCGAACTTCCTCGCGTCGTCGGATCGCGGCTGGCTGCGGGACGCCTCGCGGCAGGTGGCGCGGCTCTTCGATCCGGGCAACTGGCCGTATCAGATCGGCTATTTCCTGTTGGTCGTCGGGTTCACGTATTTCTACACCGTTGTCGTCTTCAATCAGCAGAACATCCCGGAGAACTTACAGAAGAATGGCGGTTTCGTTCCCGGCATCCGTCCGGGTCGGCCGACCTCCGAGTACCTCTCGCGCGTGCTGACGCGAATCACGCTCGCGGGCGCGCTCTTCCTCGGGATCGTCGCGGTGCTCCCCTTCTTCGCGCGCATCTTCACGGGGATCACGCAACTCCCGTTGGGGAGCACTGCGCTCCTGATCGTCGTTGGTGTGGCAATTGACACGATGCGTCAGCTCGAATCGCAACTGCTGATGCGTAACTACGAGGGCTTCATCCGGTGAGCGCGACGCGGAATACCAACATCCTCTTCTTCGGCCCGCAGGGCGTGGGGAAGGGGACGCAGGCGATGATCGTCGCGCCGCTTCTGCGGCTCGCGCACGTCTCAACGGGTGATCTTTTCCGGCGGAACATGGCGGATGGCACCGTGCTCGGCGAGAAAATCCGCCCGCTCTACGACGCAGGCGGATTGATCCCCGATGACATCACCATCGCCATGCTGGACGATCACCTCGTGCGCCTCCGTCAAACGCAGCCCGATTTGCGCGGCGTGGTCTTCGATGGCTTCCCGCGCACCGTGACGCAAGTCGAGGCGCTGGATGCGTTCCTGCTGACGCGCGACGAGCGGGTCGATGCGGTTGTCTACATCGACGCGCCGCGCGGCGTGCTGGTGGAGCGCATCCTCAGCCGGGGGCGTGTGGATGACACCCGCGATGCCGCCGAGGAGCGCCTGCGGCTCTACGAAGAGAAGACCGCGCCGTTACTCGCGCTCTTTGAGCAGCGCGAACGTATCCAACGAATCAACGGTGATCAGCCCGTTGAGGCGGTCACGGCGGACATTATCACCGCGCTATCGCCGCTGTTTGCAGGGAGTGTGGCGTAGATGGCGCGCGGCGGAACGATGACGCTGAAGTCAACGCAGGAGATCGCGAAGATGCGCGCGGCTGGCCGGGTCGTCGCGAACGCCCTCGAAGAGATGCGCGCGTTCGTGCAGCCTGGCATCACCACCGCGCAGATCGACGCGGTCGGTGAGGCGGTGATCCGCAGGGCGGGCGCGATTCCCTCGTTCAAGGGCTTGTATGACTTTCCGGGCAGTGTCTGCGTGGCGGTCAACGATCAGGTCGTGCACGGCATCCCCGGCAAGCGGGCGCTGAAGGCGGGGGACATCATCTCGCTCGACACCGGCGCGTTGCTCGATGGCTGGCACGGCGACGCGACGATCACGGTCCCCGTCGGCGAAATCGACGAGGAAACGACACGATTGGTCGAGACGACGTATGGTGCGCTCCTCGCGGGGATTGACCAGTGTCGTTCCGGCGGGCGCGTCGGGGACATTGGCCACGCGATCCAGCAGTACGCGGAATCGCGCGGCTACGGCGTTGTGCGGCAGTACGTCGGCCACGCGATCGGGCGGCGGGTGCATGAGGACCCGCAGGTGCCGAACTTCGGTAGCCCCGGCACGGGCACGCTGCTGCGGAACGGCATGGTGCTGACGATTGAGCCGATGCTGACCATCGGGTCGTACGAGACGCACACGCTACCGGATAAGTGGACGGTGGTGACGAACGACGGCAAGCGCGCGGCGCAGTTCGAGCATACCGTGGCGATTACGGACGGGGAGCCGGAAATTCTGACGCAAGCCTAGCGTAATATGCGGGCGCGTGGTATGCTATGCGCCCGCTGTCGTGAAGTCGGTGGCGTTTGCGTGGCCCGCGATGGGCGAAAATGACGAGAAACGAGGAGCGCGTTTGGCGAAGAAGGATGTCATCGAGGTCGAGGGGAAAGTCGTGGAGCCGCTGCCCAACGCGATGTTCAGGGTCGAGCTGGAGAGCGGACATGAGGTGCTTGCCCATATTTCCGGCAAGATTCGGTTGAACTTCATCCGCATCCTGCCGGGCGACCGCGTGCGCGTCGAACTATCGCCCTATGATCTGGCTCGTGGCCGTATTGTGTACCGTCATCGGTAACTGAGGAATCCAGGAGAGGAAGACGCATGGCACGTATTGCCGGTGTAGACATCCCGCGAGAGAAGCGTGTCGAGATCTCGCTGACGTACATTTATGGCATTGGCCTGACCACCAGCCAGAAATTGCTCGCGCGCACCGGCATCAACCCCGATACGCGCGTGAATCAACTGACCGATGATGAGGTCAACCGCCTGCGCGACGTGATAGAGAAGGAGATGGTCGTCGAGGGCGATCTCCGCCGCGAAGTCGCGATGAATATCAAGCGGCTGATCGACATTAACTGCTACCGCGGTATTCGGCATCGCCGGGGGATGCCGGTGCACGGGCAGCGCACGAAGACGAATGCACGCACCCGCCGCGGCCCACGCCGTGCGGTCGCGGGCAAGAAGAAGGCGACAAAGTAGTGAGCAGTGAGCAATGAGCAGTGAGCAGTTGAATAGGAAAGCGCTACGCGCGTCATTTTCTGCTCACTGCCCACTGCTCACTGCTCACTAAAGGAGCGAAGCGACGCATGGCGGAACAGCGACGGCGAGGGACGCGGGGTGGCAAGAATCGAGTGCGACGACGGGATCGGAAGAATATCCCGCGTGGGCGTGCCTATATCCAGTCCACATTCAATAATACAATGATCACGCTGACCGACCCGCAGGGCAATGTGCTCGCGTGGGGCAGCGCGGGGTCATCGAACTTCAAGGGGTCCCGCAAGAGCACGCCGTATGCCGCGCAGGTCGCGGCGGAGGGTGCCGTTCGCCGCGCGATGGAGCATGGTCTGCGCCAGGTCGAGGTCTTTGTGAAAGGCCCCGGCAGCGGCCGCGAGTCGGCGGTGCGCGCGCTCCAGTCCTCCGGCCTGCAAGTGCTTGCGATCACCGATGTCACGCCGATCCCGCACAACGGCTGCCGAGCGCCCAAGCGACGGCGCGTCTGAGCGGTTCTCTTCGCCGCGCGGCGGTTGGTCCGGCCGCGCGGATTAGTATGATTGGCAGCGTGACGCTGATAACAAAAAAGGAGGCTGGACGCGGTGCTTGACATTGCACAGCCCAAGGTAGATCTCACAAAAAGCGGGCAGAACTACGCGCGGTTCACGGTCGAGCCTCTCTCGCCCGGATACGGCACGACGCTCGGCAATGCGCTCCGGCGCATCCTGCTCTCGTCGCTCCCCGGTACCGCGATTACAAAAATCCGCATCAGTGACGTGTGGCACGAGTTCAGCACGATCGCGCATGTGCGCGAGGACGTGACGGAAATCGTGCTCAATTTCAAGCGGATTCGCCTGCAGAGCAACGACAACCTGCCGGAGACACGAGTGCGCTTGTCGTGGCAGGGCGCGGGGACGATCACGGCGGGCGACATCGCGTGGCCGTTCGAAGTCACCTGCGTCAACCCGGACGAGGTGCTCGCCCACGTCGAGGACGCGGAGGGGCAACTCGACATCGAGGTGACCGTGGAGCGTGGCCGCTCGTACCGCTCGGCGGAAGCCGCCGAGGGGCTGGCGATCGGTGAGATCGCCGTCGATGCGATCTTCACGCCGATCCCGCGCGTTAACTTCGTCGTGGAGCATACGCGCGTCGGCCACATGACGGATTACGACCGCCTGATTCTCGAAGTGTGGACGGACGGCACGATCGATCCGAGCGAGGCGTTGCGGCAGGCCTCCGTCATCCTGACGGAGCACGCGCAGTTGATCGTCGATTTCGCGAGCGGTGGCGCGGAGGAACCCGTCGGTATCGGGCCGTACGTCACGCCGGAGGCGGAGGCGAAGTTGCTCTCCGAACTCGGTCTGTCGTCGCGCGTGCTGAACGCACTCCGCAGCCAGAAGATCGACCGCGTGGGCCAGGTGCTGAAGATGAACCCGGAGGACCTGATGGGCATCCGGAACTTCGGGCCGAAATCCCTCTCCGAGTTGCAGGAGAAGTTGCGCGTGCATGGCTTTCTCGGCGCGAACCGGAAACTCATCCCGGACGATTTCGAGATGAGTGACAACAGCGACGCCGAAGCCGAGACGGCGGGAGCGAGCGCATAAGCGCGCGGATGTGCGGGCGAATGTACGGGCATTAAGGGAGGATTACGGTGCGGCATCGGAAGGCAGGGCGTCAGTTCGGGCGCAACTCGGGTCAGCGCAAGGCGCTCATGCGCGGCCTGATGAACAGTATCATCCTGAATGAGCGGATCATCACGACCGAGGCGAAGGGCAAGAATGTCCAGCCGCAGGTCGAGAAGGTCATCACGATTGCGCGTGAGGACACGGAGGCGCACCGGCGGCTCGTGATGTCGAAGCTCGGCAACGCACTCGCCACGCTGAAGTTGTTCGAGGAGATCGGCCCCCGGTTCGAGGGCCAGCCGGGTGGGTACACGCAGTTGTTCCATCTGGGCCAGCGGCAGGGTGATGGCGCGCCAATGGTCATTCTGCGGTTGATGGAGTAG
>JBBSII010000383.1:0-4922 GCA_038232175.1 Thermomicrobiales bacterium | reverse complement strand
CGGGTGCCAACCTGGATCTCCGCACGTTCACGACGACGATCACGGCGGGCGAGACAAGCAGGGTGAAGGTCACCAACGTCGTCGGTGGCACGGGCGCGACCGGGCCTGGCGGCTCGGGCAGCTCGGGCGGCTCGGGCAGCTCGGGCGGCTCGGGCAGCTCGGGCGGCTCGGGCGGCTCGGGCGCGACCGGGCCTGGCGGCTCGGGCGGCTCGGGCGGCTCGGGCGGCTCGGGCGGCTCGGGCAGCTCGGGCAGCTCGGGCGCGACCGGATCGACGACGACGGGTACCCTGACCATCGTGAAGACAGGCCTTTTGGGCGGTACGTTCACCGTGACCGGCTCAAACGGCGCCTCCCTCGGCACGCTCACCGTGGCAGCGAATAGCACCACGACGATCAGCCTGCCGGCAGGCGCTGTGACCGTTACCGAGACCAGCGTTGGAAGCGGCGGGGTCACTTCTATCACCGCGGGCACCGGGACGACTATCTCGGGTGTCAACCTGGTGACCGCCAGGTTCAGCACGGTGATCACGGCGGGCGGGAACGCCATAGTGGCGGTCGTCAACCTTTCGATCTAGACGGCGCGGAGCACGGAGGACATTGTAACGCCGAGGCTCAGCGGCAGGTGGTTCACGCCACCTGCCGCCGCTTTGCGTCCTCTTCCGGGAACGCGGGAGGGGCGAGACGGTGTTCGCCGATCCCGTGAGGTCGGGAGGGCGCATCGATGCGGTTGCGCGCCTCGTTGGTGGGTCGACGGGCATCATCCCCCGCCTCAAGGCACGGGCTTTGCGGCACTTTTTCTGCAAGGTAGCCGCCAACGGGGAGCGACATTCCTCCCGCCCCGTGGGATGCGGGCCTCTTGCCGCCTCTTCTATTGAAGAGGCCGGGTGTCGGCGACCCAGCCCTTGTCCGGAATCGGGGCCGGGCCGGTCGTCCCGGGCGAAAGTGAGGGAACCATGCCGGGTGGACCGAGAACGAAGGCGGGGAAGGAAATCGCGCGGCTCAATAGCGTCGCCCACGGGTTGCGCGGTGCGCTGCCCGTCATCCCCGGCGAGACCGCCGAGGGATGGGAAAGGCACTGCGGGGCGATCCTCGCGTCCCTCGCCGCCCAGGGAGCACTGGAAGAGGCCCTGGCGGAACGCGTGGCCCTCCTCCTTTGGCGACTCGGGCGCGTCGCCCGGTACGAGACGGCGACGATCGCGAATTTGCAGGAGCGGATCGACGACGACATCGCGCGGGAGTGGGATTTCATGTCGCAGCTCTCGCTGCCCCCGGGCGCGACGATCGACCATGGCCGCACGCTCGTCGCGGTGCGGGAGAAGGCGGAACGTGCGCGCTCCGAGGCGAAGCTGCTGCGGCGCTTCCCCGCGTTCCCCGACACGCGCCGATTGTCGGCGGCGGAGGCGCGCCTCGTGATCGATGCCGTCGCCGATGCCGTCGACGTCTACCTCGACGAGTTCGACCTCCCGCCCATCCCCGGCATCCCCGAGGGCACCGCGCTCGACGATGTCGCGCGATGGACGGCGGGGCAAGTTCGCGCGCTCCTCGACGCGCTCGCGGCCACCGCCGAGGATGAGGATGGTGGACCGGTATCGCCGGCGGAGATGATCGCGCATCGGGCGGCGGAGGCGGAGCGCGAGGGGGACAAGATCCTGGCGACGGCGACGCTCTGGGAACAGACCGCAGACCGGATGCGCCGCGAGCGCACCCTGCCGGGTCGCGAGGACGCGGACAAGGTGATGCGGTACGAGGCGCACCTCCACCGGCAACTGATCCAGACACTGCACGAGCTGGAGGCCATGCAGGACCGCCGCGCCGGCGGACGGACACCGTTGGGCCGCTTGGATGTGAGCGGCCTGGACACGACTGAGTGAAACTGCCGAGCGAACATATCGCATAGTGATGATTCGCCGCGTCTTGGCGAGGGCCGCGTTGCCGGGGCGCATGACCAAATCTCCTGAGCGCAAGCCCCTGCCTTTACGCAGGGGGATAAGCGTAGTCCTGTTCCGATAGCATTAGAGAAAGGTGCCGCAAAACCCATCGGCTTTAGCCGTGGGATGGAGCGGCTCCCAACATCCCCGACGTTGTTGCAGTTCCTGCCCCTTTCTGCTACAATGGGCGCATGGCTACAGAGATTCGTCGCACACAAACCACCGTCTCCACGTTGACCTACCACTTCGTCTTCTTGCCCCGCTATCGGCGTAAGGTGCTGGTTGGTGCGATAGCGGAGCGGCTGCGCGAACTGCTCACGCAAGCGTGTGAGGAAGTCGAGTGCGAGATCATCGCGTTGGAGATCATGTCCGATCAGGTCCACCTGTTCGTTTCCGCGCTGCCGCAG
This sequence comes from Thermomicrobiales bacterium, assembly GCA_038232175.1. Taxonomy (GTDB): domain Bacteria; phylum Chloroflexota; class Chloroflexia; order Thermomicrobiales; family JALYUS01; genus JALYUS01. The sequence continues at coordinate 2,587 of JBBSII010000383.1, read as the reverse complement.
TGGAGTCCGTCGAATATCATGGGACAGGTGAAGGGAAAGACCTCGCGATTGCTCCGACAGGAATTTCCGCACCTTGCAAAGATGACGAGTCTTTGGACTCGCTCGTTCTATGTTGGCTCGACGGGCAATGTCAGCACCGCGACGGTGCAGCGGTACATTGACGCACAGAAGACGAGGGGCTAGATGGAAGTCCGCAAGGTCTACCGATTCCAGATGCGCCCAACTGCCGAGCAGGAGCAAATGCTGGCTCGATTTGCGGGTGCGCGACGGTGGGTCTGGAACTGGGGGCTGGTGCGGACGAAAGCGTACTATGCTGAACGCGGGAAAGGTATAGGGCGCGTCGCTCTCTCTGCCGAACTCACCGCACTCAAAGCACAACCGGATACGGCATGGCTGAAAGAAGCGGATTCTCAACTGTTGCAACAGACGTTGGTTGACCTCTACCGCGCCTATGAGAACTTCTTCGAGCGACGCACTCGCTATCCACGATTCAAGGCGAAGAAGCGTGACGCCGCACGATTCCGCATTCCCCAACGCGTGACCGTCTTGGACGGTGCGGTGAGTGGACTAGGCCACATGATGTTGCACGCATACCGGCAGTGACGGCTGTCAAGCGACGCGCCGCCTCGCCTCATCCCACCTCAAGTGCGAAGAGTGTCGGCTGTGCAACGGCCTCCTGGCGGGTAGCACGGGGCGCATAGTCTGGACGACGTATCACCTTCAACCATTTGGCGTCGTTCAGGTCCCATAGCGGCAGCTGCGGTGATTGGTACGGCGTCTCGAACAGCAACGGTTCCTCGACCGCCAGCAGATGCGCTTTGTCCGGTTCGTAGCGCACGCGATATTGTGCCAGCGGCTCGTCCGCGTACTCCAGCGTCAGTGTCTCGCCGTACAACTAGACCGCTGCGCGCTCCCGCCCCAATCCCCGCTCGCCATAGACCCGCCAGTGCCGGAATCGGACATAGCCGAGCCGGTCGAGCTTCCTGCCAAAGCGTGTGTGGTAGAAGAGGCGATGCAACTCCTCCGGCGTCACCTGCCGCCCGGTGTACCATCCGAGGACGTCGCGCGGGCTGCGCCGATCGTCATCGCGATCCTGATGCGCCCAGTGGACTTGGTAGTTGAGATTGACCACCCACTGGTCATGCACCGCGAGCAGCTCGGCCCACGTCGTCGCCTTCGCGAAATGCCAGTCCGCCATCCGGCGCTGGATCTTGAAGGTTGATTCGATGTAGTTTTGCCAGGGCTTGCCCCGCTCGATCTCGCGTTTCTCAATGCCCAACGCAGCATAGATCGCCTTCGCCTGCTTGGCGGTGACGAAGACCGCGCCGCTGTCGCTGACGAGCGTCTCCGGCACGCCATGTTGTTGAATCGCCGCGTAGAGGATCATCAGATAGGAAGAGAGATCCTGCGCCGGGAAGATGCCACTGGCGAGGATCGCGCGGCTGTAGTTCTCCAAAATGGAGACGCAATAGACCTTCATGCCGATATTCGCCATATCGAGGTGGCGGATATCCACGCTCCAGTACTGATGCCGGCGGGTCGCCGCGAAGGGCTGCGGCGTCTTCGTGTGCGGGGCGCGTGCCGGTTTGGCGAGGCCGTACAGTTTACGATTGCGCGCCATGATGCGTCCGCAGGTGCGTGGACTCAACTCGATCCCCTGCTGCTTGAGCGCCGCGTGCATCCGAAACGCGCCGAGTTCGGGATTCTCCTGTAATCGCCTGATCGCGGCGATCGCGGGGAGATCGGTCTTCCGCACACCATCAGTGCGGGCGTGGCTCTTGTCCGGCATTCCGGGCACCCCTTCGGCGATCCAGCGCTTCAGGGTGTCGGGGACGGTGTGCCGCGCGGGCGCCCTCTGGGCAGCATGCAGATAGGCGGCGATACTCGTCACGCTCCACCCCTCGCCATGCAACGTGAGTATCGCGTGCCGCCGCGCGGCGGAGTCGGCGGGCGCCCCCTGGGCAGCATGGTGATAGAGCGCAAACCGGCGCCCGACGAGGATGGGGAGCGGATCTTCGGCGAGGATGCGCCGCACGGTATGGTGGCTCGGACGCCGCCCGAACTGCACACCACAGATGGTGGCGATTTCATGAAAATGGAAGGCAGGATGCTCGGCCTTGAGGGTGAGGATCGCCCGCTGGATCTCCTCGGGGAGCGTCCGATGGCGCTCGACTTGCGGCGGGCCGAAGAGACTTGCCATCCCTTCGCGCGCGAAGCGGGCCGCCTGCCGATACAAGGTGCGTTGCGGCGCGCCAGTCAGACGGGCGCGCTCCGCCAGGGAATGCCCGAAGAGGACGACGGGGCGGATAAGTTCATATGTCCGCTGCTCGGGGGAACGGACCAGCAAGTCGAGTTGCTGCCAATCGTCGGTCGCGTCGATGCGCTGTTGTTGCCAGGGCAATCGCATCTAAATTCATCTCGCCGTACATTCGTTGCTCGGAGCGATCATCTACTGACGAATCGCACCCGCCGCCTCTCTTCAGCAGCTCTCGCCGTCCGCACTCGCCGTTCCGGGAAGCGAATCGGGGCGGATTGGGCAACGAAATGGCGGTAAAGAGGGTCATTCTCCTGAGAAACGTTGGTACAT
>JBBSII010000382.1:0-4924 GCA_038232175.1 Thermomicrobiales bacterium | reverse complement strand
GGGTAGATGTGGTTCCTTCGGCTGCATCTGGAAAACTCTCCTCATGCATTGCCAGATAGAGGCGCGCCGCTCGATCAGTTGGCGTGGTAGGCGCAGCGGGCGAAAGCGACGAAATGTCATCACCGAGAATGTGCCAGAACCATTTATCCGTGAGGCAATACGCGTTGCACATCCAAAACAGGGTGCGAATGGAGAAAGGCGGGGAAATGACGGCGACGGAACGAGAAACGCGCGTATTCGGTTGATTGGACCTTGTATACTGTGCGCGAGAGTGACAGACGCAATGAAGGGGGAAAGTGATGCACGACGGACACGGAAGAGCATACCGGTCAGGGAACGACCTTCATCTATCGCGGCGGCGCTTCCTCGCGGCGCTGGCGGCGAGCGCGGGCGCGGCGGCGCTCGCCGCATGCGGCGGCGGCACGACTGCGACGGATACGCCGAAAGCCGCGACGACCACGGGCGCGACGACTACGGGAGCAACGACCACGAGCGCCACCGCCCCTGCGGGCGCGAATCCCACCGCCGCCACAACTGGCAACGCGACCGCCGCGTCGTCGTCGGCGGTCGCAGTCGCGCCTGTGGGCAAGGGCAAGGTGTTGCGGTTCTCGCGCAACGCGGAACCGGGATTCCCCTTCATCGGGTGGTCCTCCGAGGACAATGCCAGCGAGTTCACGATGATCAACATCTACGACGGCCTCGTGCGCCCAACGAAGGACGGACAGGGGGTCGAACCCGCCCTCGCCACCAAATGGGAGACGAGCGCGGACGGCAAGACGTGGACCTTCACGCTGCGAGACGCGAAGTTCTCTGACGGCAAGCCGCTCGTTGCGGCGGATGTGAAGGCTTCCCTCGATATGTGCCGGATGGGGCCGAAATCGCAGTGGAAGGACACGTATAAGGCGATCACCGACGTGCAGGCTGCGGACGACAAGACGGTGAAGATCATCCTCTCGCAGCCGCACCCGCCGCTGCTGGCGGAACTGGCGATGTGGACGGCGCAAACCATGCCCGCCGACATGGCGCTGGCCATCGATCAGGACGGCTACAACACCTACAAGACGCGCGGCACGGGCGCCTATTTCTGCGAGGGCTGGAAAAAGGGCGACGTGATGGTCCTCAAGAAGAACCCCAACTACTGGAAGACCAACAACGGCCCGGACGAGGTGCGCATCGAGTACATCCCGGACGATAATACGCGCATCCTCAAGCTACAGGGCGGCGAGACCGATGTGATCGACTTCGTGCCACTCAGCCAGATCCAGAGCCTGAACCAGGGGAACACCAAGGCGCAGGCCTTCACAATCCAGACCTACTTCACCCTGCCGATGAATATCACGATCAAGCCGCTCGACGACAAGAATGTCCGGCAGGCGCTCAACTACGCGCTCGACAAGGAGGCGATTCTCAAGGCCGTCTTCTTCGGTCAGGCGAAGTTCCAGAATTCCCCGATCCCGCCCGGCACCTACTGGGACAAGAACCTCAAGGGCTATCCGTTCGACCTCGACAAGGCGAAGCAACTGATGGCTGCATCCTCCGTCCCGAAGGGCTTCACCTTCGAGCAGACCATCGCCTCCGGCAACAACGTCGCCCAGGCGGTCGCGACGATCGCCAAGGATCAGTGGGCAAAGATCGGCGTGACCGTCAACATCTCGCAGATCGAGGCGAGCAGCCTGAGCGCCAAGCGCAAGGAGGGGTCGGTGATGGCGTGGACGGGCGGCTGGACGAACGACATGAGCGACCCGACGGAGATCGCAAACCGCATCCTGCGCGGCGGCACGAGCACGCTCGGTGCGTACACGCGCTACAACAACCCGATGCTGAATACCCTGATCGACTCCGCAGACCTGGAGCAGGACCCGAAGAAGCGCGAGATGCTCTACAGTCAGGTGCAGCAGACCTACCTCGACGACGCCCCGCAGGTCTTCATTGCCTACCCACCCGCCACCGCCGCCTGGCAGACCTCTGTCACCGGCTTCAGCCTTGACACTCTCTCTTTCTATCGCTTCGAGGATGTCCGTGTGAACAAATAAGGGGTCGGGGAAACCCCTCCCCGAAGCGGAGAAGGGAGCAATACGGGCAATCGCCTTTCGGCGATTGCCGCTCCCCCTTCTCCGTGGGGAAGGGGGTTGGGGGGTTAGGATTCCCCGCTCCCCTTGCGCAACCCGCGCATCCGGCATATTGTCAACGCATGGCACCGTCGCACCCATCATTCGAGGAGCGAGAAGAGGGAGAAATCATGGCACAGATGACCACCATCGGCACCGACGTTCTACGACGCGACGGCCCGGAGAAATTGACCGGGCGCGCCCAGTACGCCGGGGACATTCGCCTGCCGGGGATGCTCTACGCGCGGCTCGTGCTCAGCCCGCACGCCAGTGCGAAGATCGGCAGCATCGACACGGAGGCGGCGCGGCAGGCGCCCGGCGTCCGCGCCGTCTACACCGCGAATGACCTCGAGGGGACGCTGAAAGGCTCCGAGTCCGGCTCGCGGCGGCTGAACTTCCTCGCGAAGGATCGCGTCGTCTTCGCTGGGCAGCCCGTCGCGGTCGTCCTCGCGGACACGGAGGCGCAGGCCGAGGATGGCGCGGCGGCAGTCACGGTGGCATACGAGCCATCCGCCGCCGTGACGGATCCGATCAAGGGGATGCGGGACGGCGCGCCGCGCGTGCGCGAGCACATGGCGACGGGCGCGCAGGAGCAGGATTTGCACGCCTCCGTTGCCGCCGAAGAGAAGGAGGAGGCGCACGAGGACCTGCACGACAACGTCTCCAACACGCTCCACTTCCACCGGGGCGATGTCGAGGCGGGGTTCCGCGAGGCGGATATCGTCGTGGCGGACACGTACACGATCGCCGGTGTCCACCAGGGGTACCTGGAGACGCAGTCCTGCACCATCGCGCCCGACCCCGTGACGGGCGGCGTGACGATCTACACAAGCACGCAGGCGCAGTTCATGACGCGCGACGAGGTGGCGAACGCCCTCGGCCTGCCGACGAATCAGGTGCGCTGCGTCGCGATGACCGTCGGCGGCGGCTTCGGGGCGAAGTACGTGCTGATCGAACCCTTCGTCGCCTCGCTCGTGATGAAGACGAAGCGGCCCGTACACTTCCAGTACACCCGCAGCGAGGACTTTCTCGCCGCGAACCCCTCGCCGTACGCCGTGATCGAGTGCAAGACGGGCGCGAAGAAGGACGGCACGCTGACGGCAATGCAGGCGCGCGTCGTCTTCGACACGGGCGCGTACGCCGGGTCGGCGCTCGGCATCGCCTGCCTGCTCATCGGCGGCTACTACCGCTTCCCGCACCTCGACATTCGCGGCTATGAGGTCGTGACGAACAAGCCGGGCGTCGGGGCGTACCGCGCGCCGGGCGCGCCGCACGCGAGTTTCGCCATCGAGTCCCAGATGGACGACATCGCGGACAAACTCGGCATGGACCCGCTCGACCTGCGGCTCAAGAACGCCATCGTCGAGGGCGACCTCTGGCCGGACGGCAACCCATGGCCGAAGGTCGGCCTCATCGAGTGCCTCGAAGCGCTGCGCGCGCACCCCTTGTGGCAGAACCGCCACAACCTCCCCGCAAACGAGGGCGTCGGCATCGGCGCGGGCGGCTGGCCCGGTGGGCGCGGCCCCGCCGCCGCCGCGTGCCGGATGGACCCGGGGGGCACCCTGACGATCAGCGTCGGCGCGGTAGACCTCACTGGGCAGACAACGACCTTCGCAATGATCGCCGCCGAGGCGTTCGGCATCTCGGCGGACAAGGTGCGCGTCGTCACGCACGACACGGAGGCCGCGCCGCACTCCCCCGGCAGCGGCGGCAGCCAGATCACCTACACCGTCGGCAAGGCGGTGCTGGAGGCGGCGAATGAGGCGCGCAAGCAGGCGCTCGCCATCGTCGCGCAGGAACTGGAAGCCTCCGTCGAGGACCTTGAGATCGTCGGCGAGAATGTGCAGGTGAAGGGCGTGCCGGACCGGCAGGTCTCCCTCACCACCGTGTCGAAGTTACAGACGAGCAAGTACAAGCCCGTCTGGGGCAACGGCGCGAGCGCGCAGCAGGTGATCGCTGCAGGCTTCGCGGCGCACCTCGCGCACGTGCGCGTCGATCCCGACACCGGCGAAATCACCGTGCTGAGCTACGTGGCGGCGCAGGATGTCGGGCACGCGCTCAACCCGCCCGCCGTCATCGGGCAGATTCAGGGCGGCGCAGTGCAGGGCCTCGGCTTCGCCCTCTTCGAGCAGATGATCTACGACGACAACGGCCAGTTGCTCACCGGCTCGTTCATGGACTACGCGATCCCGACCACGATGCAGGTGCCGGAGATCGAGACGATCCTCGTCGAGGTGCCCGCGCCGGACGGCCCATTCGGGGCGCGCATCGTCGGCGAGCCGCCGATCATCCCCGGCCCGGCGACGATCGCCAATGCGATGAAGGCCGCAATCGGCAAGCGGTTCACCACCGTCCCGATCAACGCGCAGGATGTCTACACGGCGATGCACCAGGGGCAGGACTGAGGACCGAAGCAAAATTCCTCCCCTCCCCTCTCCATCGCCGCCGTGAACTGGTGCCTACTGCGATCTTTGGGCGATAGAGGGGCCGGGGGTGAGGACCGAGCGTGCGGCGGTGGACTCTCCACCGCCGCCTTTTGTTGGGTGCGGTCACGCAATCGCGTACGTCACCCGTAGCGTCACCGTCACAGTCGTCTCACCGGCCTGAATGGGCGGCGGCGCGGCGGAACCGGCGGCGGTGGTTGTGGCGGGTGCCGCAGCGGAGACTGGGCGCGGCGGCGGGGGCATCGTGCTCTGGTCGTCAATCGTCATCACGATACCGACCGCCACGCCGGTCGCCTTGGCGAGGGTGTCCGCCTTGTCGCGGGCGTTCTGCACCGCCTGTTCCCGCGCCACGCGGCTCGCCGCCTCGGGGTC
>JBBSII010000381.1:0-4925 GCA_038232175.1 Thermomicrobiales bacterium | reverse complement strand
GGCGACCACAGCACCGGCGGCGACGACCACAACCGGTTCCGCTGTCGCGCCCGCCGCGACGACGGGCACCTCCGGCGCGGCGCAGACGACCCCGAACGTCCCGCCGAGCGGCGCGGTGACGATCAACTGGTTCGCCGCGCGCGACACGACGGGCTACCGCGCCAAGCAGGTCGATGCCTTCAACAAGGCGAACAAGACGCTGCAAATCTCGTATCAGGAGCAGGGTGCGGACACAACGAGCCTGCACGACAAGTTCGTCACCGTCGCCTCCGCGAAGGACTCCAGTGCGGACATGGTCTCGATGGACGTTCCGTTCGTGCCGGAGTTCGCCGCCGCCGGGTGGACGATCCCCGTGGACGATGTCGTCGCCGGGGGCGAGCGTGAGAAGTTCTTCAAGGGCACGCTGGACGGCGCGACGTACGAGGGCAAATTGTACGGCATCCCGTGGTTCAACAACGGCCCCGGCCTCTACTACCGCAAGGACCTCTTTGCGAAGGCGGGCCTCCAACCACCGAAGACGTACGATGAACTGATCGCCGCCGCGAAAAAGATGCAGACGGCAGATGTCGCCGGTTTCGTGATGCAGATGAACCAGGGCGAGGGCGGCATCATCAACTGGCTGGAATACCTCTGGGGCTACGGCGGCGATCTTGTGGACGACAAATTCCAGGTCATCGTTGACAAGGGAACGCTCGGCGTGGACTCGATGAAGAAGGTCTACGACCTGATCTACACCGACAAGGTAATGCCGGAGGCGACGATCCAGTACAAGCAGGGCGCGGATGTGATCAACCAGTTCCGCAGCGGCGGCGCGGCGATGATCCGCCTCTGGTACAGTAACGTCAGCCCGCTCTACGCGGCGGACTCCAAGCTGACGAAGGATCAATGGGACATCACGACGCTCCCGTCCAAGGACGGCACGAAGCCCGGCCCCGGCTGCCTCGGCGACTGGAACCTCGGCGTCTCGAAGTTCTCCAAGAAGCCGAAGGAGACGATCGAGGCGATCCGCATCCTCACTAACGTCGAGCAGCAGAAGGCGCAGATGCTGGAGGGTGCATTCCTGCCGTCCCGCCCGGTGGTCTTCGACGATCCGGAAATCCAGGCGAAGTACCCCTACGCGAAGTCCGCGCAGGCATCGTTCAGCGCGCTCAAGCCGCGCCCGGTGACCCCGTTCTACCCGCAGATGTCCGCTGATGCGATCCAGCCGAACTTCGGCGCGGTGATGGCGAAGCAGAAATCCCCGGAGCAGGGCATCAAGGACATGGCCGACGGGATGCGCAAGATCCTCAAGTAATCGCCCGATGACGGCCCCCTTCCCTGCCAAACCGGTGCGGGGAGGGGGCTTTCACGCATCCCGCGACGGAACGCACGGTTAACCGGGCGGGGCGTGCTACACTAGCCACTATTGCACACGATTTTCGCCCGTATTGTCCATGAGGAGGTTCTATGGCGAGCAGGCAACAAACCGCCGCATCGTCCGTGGTGGGGACGGCAACCAAGGGGAAACGGCGCTCGACGCAGGCGGCGGCGGATGCCCGGCTCGGCATCGCGCTCGCCGCCCCCGCCGTCATCACGATCATTCTCGTCGCGTTCTATCCCCTCGGTCGCTCGATCTGGGATAGCATGCACAAACTCAGCCTCCGCTTTGAGAATGCGCCCCGCCCCTTCATCGGCCTGAACAACTACAAGGATGTCCTGCAGGACGCGCGCTGGCACAACGCCCTCTGGGTCACGGCGCGCGTTGTCTTCGTCTCCGTCGGGGTCGAACTGATCCTCGGTATGATCATCGCGCTCCTCCTCAACCGCACCTTCCGCGGGCGCGGTGTGGTGCGCGCCTCCGTCCTCGTGCCGTGGGCGCTGACGACGGTCGTCTCCGCGAAGATGTGGTCGTGGATCTACGACGCGCGCTACGGCGTCTTCAACGATATTCTGATCAAGTTGCACATCATCAGCACGCCGATCATCTGGCTCTCGCGCCCGGACCTGACGATCTGGGCGATGATCGGCGCGGAGATCTGGAAGACGACGCCATTTATGGCGCTCCTCCTGCTCGCGGGGCTGCAATTGATCCCCGCCGATCTTTACGAGGCGGCGGCAATTGACGGCACAAATGCGTGGCAGAACTTCTGGAAGATCACCCTGCCGCTGATTAAGCCGACGATCCTCGTCGCACTCCTCTTCCGCACCATCGACGCGGTGCGCATCTTCGATCTCCCAAAGGTGCTGACGAACGGCGGGCCGGGGCAATCGACTGAGTCGCTCGTGCTCTATGCGTACAACACGCTCTTCACGGGCCTGAACTTCGGCTACGGTTCGGCCCTCGCGGTCTCGACTTTCCTGCTCGTGCTGCTCGTCAGTTTCCTCTACATCAAGGTGCTCGGGGCACCGACCCAAGGAGGGCGAACGTGACCGCGCCACCACTCATCCGCTCCGCCGCGACGACCACGCCGAAGGACCATGTGCGGACGCGCAAACCCGGTGAGGTCGGGCAGCAGGTCATTCTGTACATCCTGATTGCCCTCTTCATTTTGTTCTGCACGCTGCCGTTCGTCTGGACGACGATCACCTCCCTCAAGAGCGAGTCGGGGATTTACGAGGTGCCCATCCGGTACTTCCCGCACCCCATCGACTTCGTCAATTACCGGACGATCTTCCATCTCAGCCGCTTCACAAAGTCGCTCCTGAACAGCGCGATCGTGGCGTCGAGCGCGATGATCATTTCGCTCCTGATCGGTTCGATCTGCGCGTACGCGCTGGCGCGACTGCAGTTCCCCTTCAAGAACCTCATCCTGGCGCTCGTGCTGGCGATTGCCATGTTCCCCGGCATCGCGATCATCGGGCCGCTCTTCCGGCAGTTCCGTGCCTGGCACCTGACGAACAACTACCTCTCACTCATCCTGCCAAACGTCACATTCACGCTGCCGCTCTGCATCTGGACGCTCAATGCCTTCTTCCGCGACTTGCCACTGGAATTGGAGGAATCGGCGCGCGTCGATGGCTGCACGCGGATGCAGACGTTCGTGCGGATCGTCGCGCCACTCGCGGCGCCCGGTGTCTTCACCGCCGCCATCCTGCTCTTCATCTCGGCATGGAACGAGTTCCTCTTCGCCCGAACCTTCATGAGCGAGGAGAGCAAACTGACCGCGACGGTGGTGATCGCGCAGTTCGAGGGGGCGGATGTGGGCACCGCGTACCCATGGGGGCAAATTACCGCCGCCTCCATCGTGATCACCTTACCCTTAATTATCCTCGTGCTGCTCTTCCAGCGGCGGATCATCTCCGGCCTCACGGCGGGCGCGGTCAAGGGGTAACGGGCAACGGTTCGCTACAGAGACACATGGATCACAGAGAACGAAGAGAGGTGCGCTTTGCCCCTCTCTTCGTGGATTCGATGTGGGGATAACGCGCGGGACGCGCGAACTCAACAGTGTATTTCACTCGTCGGAGAGACCGAGTTCGGCTTTCACCGTTTCCCACGGGATCGTCCCGTGCACGCGCGCGTCCTCAAGCGCCTCCTCGGCGGCCTTGAGATCGGAGCAATCTTCGAGTTCGCGCAGCAACTCGACATCCTCAATCGGGACGACTGCGACCAGCGCCTTGCCCCGGCGCGTGAGGACAATACGCTCCTTGCCATAGGCGGCGCGGTTGATGAGGTCGGAGAACTGGTCGCGCGCTTCAGCAGTGGGAAGACTCTTCATCAGGCAACCTCCATAACGATTCACATAACATGCTCAAATGTACATTTCGGCGGGTTCCGTGTCAATGCATCAATAGTCCGGGGATTGAGGCCCGGAGTTTGTTCAGGTCGAGGGGAATACCCGCAATGAGCAAATACGCCGCGTCTGCCTGGGCGGCGAGGCGCTGGTTGGCGCGGCCCAAAGCATCACGATAGAAGCGACCAAGGGCGGAGTTCGGGTGCAGGCCCATGCCAACCTCGTTAGAGACGACGATCAGCGTGCCGGGATAGCGCTCGATCAGTCGGAGTAGGCCATCCACTTCCGCCGTGGCGTGCGACTCGATTGCTTCGGCGGTGAGATTTTCGTCGGTGAACGCGGGCGTCGAAAGCAACAGGGTCAGGCAATCAAGTAGGATGACTGGTGGCAAATTGTCGCGTGCGAGCAGCGTCGCACCGGCACGCAGGGGTAACTCTACCGTCTCCCACACGGCGGGGCGGTCCGCGCGATGCCGGGCGATGCGCACTGCCATCTCATCGTCCGTGACGGTGGCGGTGGCGACATAGAGCACGTCGTCACCGCCCGCGTCGCGCGCCAACCGCTCCGCGAACGTGCTTTTCCCGCTCCGCGCCCCACCCAGCACCAACACAAGTCGTCCCGCCATGCAACCCCCTAAGTCGAAACCAATAGAACCGCAAAGGCGCAAAGGACGCGAGGAGGAACCGGGGAATAAACACAGATGTGGTAAATCCCTTTTTGCGCCTTTGCGGTTCAATCGCTTTCACGATGCGAGCAACGCCGCAGCCATGAGCGCGCCGATTTCGGCGCACTCGCACACCGCGCCGTAGACATCGCCCGTCGTGCCGCCGAGCCGCCGGATGGCGAGCAGGGCGGGGCAGGCGCCACCGATCAACGCGCCTGCGACGAGCGCTCCCGCATCCCACCGAAGAAGCACAATGGCGGGTATTACTCCGATGATCGCCGCAGCAAGCAGCGTCCACCAGCCCGCGTGCTCCTTGACGCCTCCACCCATGCCCGCCGTGCCCCGTGCAGTCGGCAGGAGCACGATTGCGCCCGCCATCGCCAGCCGCGCGAGCGCGGGGAAGCAGAGGAGTGTGGCCGCGCGATGACCACCGAGGGGAGCGGCGAGCAACGCGCCCTTAAGCAACAGCACAAGCACGACGCCAACGACGCCGAACGCCCCAGCGCGCGGGTCCCGCGCGATAACGAGGCGTTCGGTGGGCGTGCGGT
>JBBSII010000380.1:0-4938 GCA_038232175.1 Thermomicrobiales bacterium | reverse complement strand
CGCGTGCCGATTGGGGAGCCGTCCTGCGGGGCGGCTCCATCGCGTCGATCAGCGCGGTCCATCGCCTCGCGCCGCCGATTTCCCGCCGACGATGGTCGATGTATGGGGCTGTCAATCTAGAGTCTACCCCAGCATGATCAGCGGCACACATTCGGGAGCACGGCGGAAACTACTGTCTATGCGCTGTTCTCGTCCCGGCATTCGCCCCCGACAGGGCTACTGAGCAGAATCGGTCCGGTATCGGATCGTGACGAGGGGCACACGCCTCACTATCTGGTAGTGGCTGAACCCAATATTTCGTACGTGACCCAGTAGGGGTCGTTTTTGGCACAGCCGTGACGCCGGAGTGCCGCCTATCTGGATGAACGGCCCTCGGCTATACTCGGCATATCGTCCCGCCGCCCGCAACGGGAGGTCGCCATGTTCGCGGGCACGCCATCGCCGCCCCTCGTCGGGCGGGATCGGGAACTCGCCACCCTACGCGAGCGGCTCGCTGCCGCTTGCGCGGGGCGCGGTGGCGTCGTGCTCATCGGCGGGGAGGCGGGGATCGGTAAGACGGCGCTCGCCGATGCGCTGTGTCGGGAGGCAACCGAACGGGGGGCGCTCGCGCTCGTCGGGCGGTGCTACGACCTGACCGAGACGCCCCCCTACGGCCCGTGGGTCGAGCTCTTCGCGGGCTATCACCGACCGGACCGCATGCCGCCGCTCCCCGATGCGTTCGCACAGCGCGGGACGGTCGGCGAGGTGGCGAGCCAGGGGGCGCTCGTTCAGCAGGTGCTCGATTTCCTCGCCGCGTTGGTGGAGCAGTGCCCGGTCGTCCTCCTGCTCGACGATCTCCACTGGGCAGATCCCGCCAGCCTCGACCTGCTGCGCGTCCTCTCCCGCTCCCTCCCCTCCCTCCCGCTCCTCCTGCTCGCCACCTACCGCGCCGACGAGCTGACGCGCCGCCATCCCCTCAACCAGCTCCTCCCGACGCTCGTGCGGGAGTCTTCCGCCGCGCGCATCGACCTGCGCCGCATCGAGCCGGCGGACATCCGTGCCCTCGTCGACGCGCGCTATCCGCTGCCCGAACCGGACGCGGCACGTCTGGCGACCTATCTCGATGCCCGCTCGGGAGGCAACCCCTTCTTCCTCGGCGAATTGCTCCGGACGCTGGAAGCGGAGCGCGCCCTGCGCCCGGTGACGGCGGGGTGGGACCTCGGCGACCTGCGCGACGTCCGCGTGCCTCCGCTCCTGCGGCAGGTGCTCGACGGACGCCTCTCGCGGCTGGACGACGAGGTGCAGCGGCTGCTCGCCTTCGCCGCCGTGATCGGGCACGAGGTGCTGCTGCCGCTCTGGGCGATCGTCGCGGATGTCGGCGAGGAGGCGCTGATCGCGGCCGTGGAGCAGGCGATGGAGGCGCATCTCGTGACGCTAACGCGGGATGGGTTGCGGATGCAGTTCGTCCATGCCCTCGTGCGCGAGGCGCTATACGAGGGCACCCCGCCGACACGGCGTCGTAGCTGGCACCGCCGCGCCGGGGAAGCGTTGGCGGCGCTGCCGAACCCCGACCCGGATCCGGTCGGATACCACCTCCGGCAGGCCGGGGATGACCGCGCGGCAGAATGGCTGATCCGGGCGGGCGAACGGGCGTTTGTGCTCCTCGCATGGCCGACGGCGATCGCCCGCTTTGAGGCGGCACTGCCGCTGCTGGGGGAGGGCGAAGGTCGCGCGCGGGAGCGGGCGATCCTCCTGTTTCGCTTGTCAATCGCCGCAGGGTTCGTCGATCCGAAGCGAGCGCTCGCCTACGCGCGGGAGTCGGCACGCCATGCCCCTCGCGGCGAGGATCCGGCACTCGAGGCGCGGATTCGATTCTTTCTCGGCAGCGCGTTGTGCCGGGCGAATGACTTCACCGCCGGTGTGCCGATGATGCGGGCGGGCCTCGCCGCGCTCGAGGCGCTCCCCGATGCCGATCGCGCCGGTGGCAACGACATGTTCGACCTCGACGCGCCCCCCCGGCGTCTTTCCGGGGTCGTTGTCCTGTGGCTCGGCCTGGCGGGGTACACCGACGAGGTGGAGGCGCTTGCCGAGCGCCATATCGCGGAACTATCGGCCGATGCCGCCGATGCGCGCGCGCGCGATGCCATCCTAGCCCGCATGTATCATGGCCTCGCCGCGGCCCGCGTCTACCGGGGACAACCGGACGCGGCGCAGCGAGCCCTCGAGCAGGCCCGCATGTTGTCCGAGGCGGCGGGGCATTACTACGTCGTGAACGGCCTCTGGGACCGGCTGCTGTGCGAGGTGGTCCTCCAATACCAGGCGGACCAACTGGCCGAGCGGGAGCAGATAACCCGGCACTTCGAGGCGGCGGTCGAGCGCGCACGGGAGTACCTCGGCGACACGCTGCCGCCGCGCACCCCTCGGCTACCGCTGCTGGCGATCGAGGGGCCATGGGACGAGGTGCCGGAACTCGGCAGAGGCGCGATCACTGGGATCGTCATCGGCGGAAGCTATTTCGCGGCGGGCGTGGCCGTCGCGCAGGGGGATCGCGCCGCGATGCAATCGCTGATGGACATGTGGCTGCACACCGGGGTGGACACACCGCCGGGCAGCGTCCGCTATCGCCCCGCGACGTACATGCAGCGCTTCGCCGCAGCGCAGGCGCTCAATGAGGGGGATCTGCCGACCGCTCGGCGGTGGCTCGAGACGTATGATCGCTGGCTGGCGTGGAACGGCACGGCGTTAGGCCGCTCCGAGGGCGAAGCGCTCTGGGCGATGTACCATCGCGCCGCGGGCGACCCGACTGCGGCCGAGCGCCATGCCCGCCACTCCCTGATCCTCGCCTCCGACCCCCGCCAACCCCTCGCGCTGCTCGTTGCCCATCGCGTGCTCGGGGAACTCGCGACCGACGCCGCACTCTTCGATCGGGCGCAGACGCACCTCGCCGCCGCCCTCGCCCTCGCCGATGCTTGCCGCGCCCACTATGAGCGTGCCCTCATCCTCCTGGACCTCGCTTCCCTCCGTCTCGCCACCCGCGACACCACGGCGGCGGCGCTGCTCGGGGAGGCGCGCGCCATCTGCACCCGCCTCGACGCGATGCCCGCCCTCGCACGTATCGACGCGCTCGCCGTGTCCGTCGCCAGCGAGGGGTCGGCTGCACCCGCTTACCCTCGCGGCTTGACGCCGCGCGAGGTCGAGGTGCTCCGCCTGCTCGCCACCGGGCGCACCAACCGCGAGATCGCGGCGGCGTTGTTCCTCAGCACGTACACCGTGCGCAACCACGTCACCCACATCCTCGAGAAGACCGGGACGCAGCATCGGGCTGCCGCCGCCACCTTCGCCGTGCGGCACGGGCTCCTCTGAGTGACGTAGCCCCCGATGGTACAGGTGTCCCATCCCCGCTCCGGTCGGTGCCTACATCGATACTGTTGTGAATAGTACTTCTGTCGGATGGCGACGCCTCCGTGCGGACCCTATGCTGAAATCGAGGCAAAGGGAAGAGGGGCGGAAATGTTCACCGTGGTGGCAATCCCGCTGACGTGCTGGATCTGCGCATTGCTTGCCATCCCGCGCAGAGCGCGTTTCGGCAATGAGATCGAGGAACTCGTCTATTCCCGCCTGTTGGGGGGGCAGCACCGCATCACTTTGCTGGCACTTCTCGTCACCGCGGTCGCCTTTGTTGCTTTCGTGATCGCGATCCCCCCAGCAGTGCAGTCAGGGAGGGGTACCGTATCAGGAGCATCCCGGGTGTGTGCAGACGCGGATTCGGTATCCGAGTTCCGCCCGATCTGCTACGACCGGCGACCGGGCGGAACTCGGGTACCGGATCCGATGGCCCCGGCTTCGGCGTGGGATCCCCGCCTCGTGATCGATCCCCGGATCGGGGATGGGTAATACCGTCGTGACGATTCTCGAATTCGTGGCGCTCGTCCTCGTGCCGCCCTCGGTTCAGCCAAGAGTACGACTGATAGTCATCGCGCCAAGGTAGCAATGACGCCGTGATGCCGAACGCGGCTCGTTGCAAGGGAGCGTGACATGATCGCCTACGCCGCAATCCCCCTCTCCTTCTAGCTCTGCGCGCCGCCCGCGATCCCCGGCGGGTGTGCCCGCCCGCGTCGATCGACTTCCCCAGAGGAGTTCGATGGCGGGCAGTGGATCATCGTGGCCACGGTGCCGGGCCCGGCCGCCGGGGTCGACCCCGGCGATGACCCCGCCCCGACCTCTCAGAGGTGATGACGCGCGTGCGGGAGGGAGGTGCGCCGACTTGGCACACGAGCGATCGCACGTTCAGGGGACGGCGGCGCGATGCCTCGCCTCTACGCTGCGGTCACGGAGGAGCATACCGTTGGGCGGTGCGGCGGATTCGCTGGCCTGCCCCCGATGCGCAGACGCACGATCACGAAGGAGATGCAGCCATGGCACGACCAACGATGACACCGAAGCACCTGAGCAGGCGCGACGCACTCAAGGCGGGGGCCGGGTTCGGCATGGCCGCGCTCGCGGCGGGCTTCCCCGAGCGCGCCCTCGCCTTCCCCTCCCAACCCGGCGAGGAGGTCCTCCCCTGGCTCGACCAGCCCCCGCCCTCTGCCGCGCCCGATGTCGTCGGTACCCAGCTCGTCTGGGAGCAGCTCGACGCCTGGAAGACGCCGAACGACAAGTTCTTCACCGTCCAGCACTACAACAAACCGGTCATCGCCGAGCAGGGCTGGTCATTGAAGGTGAATGGCCTCGTCCAGAAGCCGCTCTCCCTCTCCCTCGCCGACCTGCGCGCCCGCCCCCGCCAGGAAGTGAACTTCACGCTGGAATGCTCCGGCAATCACGGTTTCCCCTGGTTTACCGGCGGCATCGGCAATGCCACCTGGGCCGGCACCCCGCTCGCCCCGGTGCTGCAGGAGGCGGGCCTGCTCGCGCAGGCGAAGGACGTCGTCTTCTGGGGCGCGGACAGCGGCGAGGACGCGG
>JBBSII010000379.1:0-4970 GCA_038232175.1 Thermomicrobiales bacterium | reverse complement strand
GGCGTCATCGTCACGAACTGAGCGCATGGAGATATCGATGGCCACCGAAAAGAACGAACCGTCACTGCGCCCCGAGCCGACGCGCACGGAGAGCCGACTAGGTGATCTCTTCGCGCGCGTCGAGAGCCTGTTAATCTCCGTCGTCGCCTTCTCCCTGATCGCCTTCGTCATCATCGCGCTCCTCGCGGTCGTCAAGGAGGTGCGCGGCCCGCTGCTCGACTACGACTTCGGGGCCGCCGCCATCAAGGGGACGGACGCCACCTTCCTCGCGATCATTCTGCTCGAACTGCTGCACACCACACTGAGCCGGGGCCAATTAGCCAGCAGTTGCAGGAGTTCCTCGTAATCGGCGTCACCGCGACGGTGCGGCACGGGCTGGACATCGCGGCGAGCCGCGACAGCGGCGCGCGGGACAGCGTGATTAACCTGGCGATCAACGCGGCGGGCGCGCTGGTGCTCGTGCTGGCGCTCTGGCTCGTGCGGCACCAGGTCCGCGCGGACGAGCGGGCGGCGCGCGGCGTGGAACCGCCCACCGATGCAGGCAGCGAGGGAGCGGAGGACGCTTCCCAAATCCCCTACTGACCCGGCTACGGTCTCGCCGTGTCACCATACCGTTCAGTCGAGGTGCGGGCGGCGCGTGTGCCAGTCCGTCGCACGCTCGTAGGCCGCGCCGATGCGGAAGACGGTGCGCTCATCCCAGCGGCGACCGGCGATCTGGAGGCCGATGGGCAGGCCCGCCTCGGTGAAGCCGCACGGCACGGAGAGCGCGGGCATCCCCGTCAGGTTGAACGGGTTGGTGTTCGTCGTCAGGACGGACGGGGCGAAGACCTGTGCGCCGTCAATCGTGATCATCTGCCCGGCGATGGGCGGCGCGGGGATACGGGTAGACGGCAGGATCAGCGCGTCGTACCGCTCTATCATCGCCGCCGTCTGTGCGGTGATCGCGTCACGCTGGCGCATCGCGGTCATCAATTCGTCCGCGCTCAGGTCCGTGCGGCGCATCAGGCGACCGCGCACATCCTCACCGATCTCCCCCGGTCGGTCGCGGAGCGAGGCGGCGTGGTACCAGCGCGCCTCCGCGAGGATGATGTCCGCGACCGCCGCGTGCGCGCCCCACAAGACGGAGCCATCGACATCCTCGACCATCGCGCCGAGCGCGCGGAGCACGCCGATGGCCTCCTCGACCGCCCGCGCCACCGCCCCGTCAATCGCCTCGAAGAAACCCGCGCGCGGCACGCCGAATCGCAGCCCGCGCACGCCCGCCGCGAGGTCGGCGCGGTAGTCGTCCACCGGCACGGGCGCGGTCATCGTGTCACGCGGGTCCGCCCCCGCGATGGCGTTGAGCACAATCGCGGCGTCCTCGACGGTACGGGTGAGCGGCCCGGCGTGGTCGAGCGTCCACGAGAGCGGGATGACACCCGCCGTGCTAACGCGGCCATGCGTCGCCTTCATGCCGACGGTGCCGCAGAGCGACGCCGGGATGCGGATGCTGCCGCCCGTGTCCGTGCCCATCGCCATCGCCGCCATCCCCGCCGCCACCGCCGCGCCGGAGCCGCCGCTCGAACCGCCGGGGATCGTGTCGGGGTTCCACGGGTTGCGCGTCGGGCCGAAGTGTGGGTTGTTCGTCGTCACGCCGAACGCGAACTCGTGCGTGTTCGTCTTGCCGAGCATGATCGTCCCCGCCGCCCGCAGCAGGGTCGTCACGGTCGCATCCTCGTCCGGCACGCGATCCCAGAGGATTTTCGAGCCAGCCGCTGTGCGCACGCCGCGCGTCGCGTAGAGGTCCTTCAGCGCGATGGGAACGCCGTGCAGCGGCCCGCGATACGTGCCGTGCATGATCTCGCCTTCGGCCTCCCGCGCCTCCGCGCGCGCCGCGTCCTCAGTCACGGTGACGTAGGCGTTCAGCGTCGGGTTCAGGTGCGCGATCCGCGCGAGGTACGCATCGGTCAACTCGACCGGCGACACCGCCCGCCGCGCGATCTTCGCGCCGACCTCGGCGATGCTCAAGTATGTGAGATCGTTCTCCGGCACGCTTCCCCCGCTTTCTTCCTTCTCAGTTGCTCGCGAGCGCGTCCGCAATCGGCGCGGCCCACGCGAGGAGCGATTCGTCGGCACCGGCCCGCGCGACGCACTGCAAGCCGAGCGGCAGGCCGTTCGCCCCACGCCCGGCGGGCACCGTGATCGCGGGCATCCCCGTGTGCGTCCACGGCAGGTTCATCGCCGGGTTGCCCGTCGCCCCGATCCCCTCCGGCGCGGTGCCCGGTGCGGGCGGGCAGACCCAGAGGTCGATGCGATGCTCGTCCATCAGCGCGTGCAGTTGGTCGCGCACGATGCCCCGGCTCGCGCGCCCCTCCGCCAGTTGCGCCTCGGATACGTGCATCCCATCCCGCACAACGGACGCGGTGACGGGGCGGTACGTGTCCGCATGGGCTGCGAACCAGTCGCGATGCATTGCCGCCATCTCGGCGGTTGTCACCCAGCCGTGCCGCGTTGTGATCGCCGCGATGTCTGCCAGCGCCGGGACGCTCTGGATCAGGTAGCCCGCGCGCTGCAAGACCGTCATCTGCGCCTCGAACGCCGCCAACCCTTCGGGCGATGCCTGCTCCAGATACTTCCCATCCGGCACGCCGAGCGTCGGGCGGTTCGGCGCGTCAACGGGTCGCCAATCGGCGCAGACAACGGCGGCGGCGACCGCCATCCCCGCGACATCCTGCGTGAACAAGCCGACGTGATCGACGGACCGGGAGTAGTAGACGATGCCCGCCGTCGGGATGCGGTCGTATGTCGGCTTGAACCCGACGACGCCGCAGAACGCGGCGGGGCGGATGACCGAGCCGACCGTCTGGCTGCCGAGCGCGAGCGGGCAGAACCCCGCCGCCACCGCCGCCGCCGACCCGCTGCTCGACCCGCCCGGCGTGTGCTCCGGGTTGTGTGGGTTGCGCGTGCCGTTCTGCTCGAACCCGGCGAACTCGGTCGTGACGGTCTTCCCAAGGATCAGCGCCCCGGCGTCCCGGAGCAACCCGACCACCGCCGCCTCCGGCCCCGCGAACAGTTCCGGCGGCACCGCCGACCCCGCGCGCGTCACGAACCCCTCGACATGGTAAATATCCTTCACGCCGACGAGCACGCCATAGAGCAGCGGGCGCGTCGCCGGGTCGGGATACCGCGCCATCAGCGCGTCCGCGTCCCGCAGCAGGCGCCTACGCCGGTCCGGTTCGGGGAGCAGCGCGTGGATCGTCGGGTCCACCGACTCGATCCACGCGCACGTATCGTTGATCTGCTGTTCGAGCGACCGCGCGCCGGAACGCAGATCGGCGGCGGTCGGTGCAAGCGGAGCGGGCGCGAGGTACATGTACATGCGCGGGACTCCCTTCTCAAGCGAAGAAACGCGGATGGGCATGTACCCATCCGCTGCAATCATACGTCAGATTGTCCGCTCCTTACACGTCGAGGGTTTCGACCTCGCGCGCGTGGGTCTGGATGAAGCGGCGGCGGGGCGGCACGTCCTGGCCCATCAGCATGTCGAACGTCTCGTCCGCGCGGACGGCGTCCTCGATGGTGACTTGCAGGAGCGTGCGGCGGGCCGGGTCCATCGTCGTCGCCCAGAGGTCGGTCGCGTTCATCTCGCCCAACCCCTTGAAGCGGGAGACGTCGATCTTCTTCCCCACCAGCGTCTTCTCCAGCGTCTCGCGCTCGCGCTGATCGAGCACCCAGCGCTCCTCCTTGCCCCACGCCAACTTGAAGAGCGGCGGCTGCGCGATGAAGACATTGCCGCTCGTGATCATGTCCGGCATGTGGCGGAAGAAGAAGGTGAGCAGCAGCGTGCGGATGTGCAGGCCGTCCACGTCCGCGTCCGTCATCAGGATGATGCGGTGGTAGCGGAGTTTGGTGATGTCGTACTGCTCGCTGATGCCGACGCCGAGCGCGGTGATCAGCGTGCGAATCGTGTCCGACGAGAGCATCCGGTCGAGCCGCGCACGCTCGACATTGAGGATCTTGCCGCGCAGCGGCAGGATCGCCTGGAAGCGGCGGTCGCGCCCCTGCTTCGCCGAGCCGCCCGCCGAGTCGCCCTCGACGATGTACAACTCGCTTCTGGCGGGGTCGGTCTCCTGGCAGTCGGCCAGCTTGCCGGGGAGGGCGAGGCCGTCCATCAACCCCTTGCGGGTCACGTCGCGCGCCTTGCGGGCCGCCTCTCGCGCCCGCGCGGACATGATGCACTTCTCGACGATCCGCTTGGCGGCGGTCGGGTTCTCCTCCAGCCACATGCTGAATGCCTGGTTCATCGCGGACTGCACCGCGCCCGCCATGTCCGGCGTCGTTAACTTGACCTTCGTCTGGCTCTCGAACGACGGGTCAGGCAGTTTGACACTGACAATCGCCGTCAGGCCCTCGCGCACGTCGTCGCCCGTTAGGCCGTCCGACTTCTCACCGAGCAGCCCCTGCTTGCGGGCGTAGTCGTTGATCGTCTTCGTCAAGGACGAGCGGAAGCCGCTCATGTGCGTGCCGCCGTCCACCGTGTTGATGTTATTGGCGAACGAGAACGCCGCCTCGCCGTAGGTGTCGTTGTATTGCAGCGCGACCTCGATTAGGTAGTCGCCCACCTGCTTGCGAACGAAGAAGGGGGGCTGATGCACCGCCGTGCGATGCTTGTTCAGGTGGCGCACGAACGAGACGATGCCGCCCTCGAAGTAGAAGGTGCACTCCTCATTGGTGCGCTCGTCCGTCAGCGTGATCCGCAACCCCTGCGTCAGGTACGCCTGCTCGCGGAAGCGGTTCAGCAGCGTGTCGTACGAGAAGGCTAACTCCTTGAAGATCGTGTCATCGAAGCGGAACGCCGTCATCGAGCCGCGGTCGTTCGGGTCCGGGTTCGCCTTGGACTTCACCTTATCCAGCGGCTTGCCCTGCGAATACTCCTGCCAGTAGATCTTGCCGTTCTGGTGCGACTCGACGCGCATGTAATTGGAGAGCGC
>JBBSII010000378.1:0-4995 GCA_038232175.1 Thermomicrobiales bacterium | reverse complement strand
GGGCAGGCGGTCGTGTGGTACACGCCGCAGTTCTACGCCTCGACGTGGCTCCAGAATAAGGCGATCGCGGGCGTGAGCTTCGTTGATACCAACTGGATCATCGCGATCGCGCTGGCGCTCGGCACGCCCTTCTTTATCGTCTTCGGCGCGCTCTCCGACCGCATCGGCCGCAAGCCAATCATCATGGCCGGCTGCTTCCTCGGCGCGGTGCTGACGATCCCGCTGTTCTACATCATGCGCCAGTTCACGCCGGTCATGGGGCACTACAACCCGGTGGTGCTCGTGCTCTGCGAGTGGGTATTGATCATCCTCGTCACGATGGTCTACGGGCCGATCGCGGCCTTCCTCGTCGAATCCTTCCCGTCGAAGGTGCGGTATACGTCCGTCTCGCTTCCGTACCACATCGGCAACGGCTACTTCGGCGGCTTCCTCCCGCTGATCGCGACGGCGCTCTTCACGAGCGCGGCCGCATTGAACGCGGACAAATCGCCCAAGCACCCGAACCTCATCAGCAAGGCGCCGTACGTGGGCCTCCTGTTTCCCGTCACCGTCGCGGCGATCACCTTCATCGTCGGCACGCTGCTGCTGCGGGAGACGAAGAACAACTCAATGGACCTGCAGGAGACGAACCAGCGCGGCTACTCCCCCGCGATCTTCTGGTCGCTGGTGGGCCTCTCCGTCGTGGCGCTGCTCGCTGCGGATCATTGGCTGACCCCGACGCTCAACACGAGCACGTTCAGTGTCCAGTGGTTCTTCCGCATCCTCGCGCTCATTGTCGTCCTCGCCGGCGTGCTCTTCGCCGTGCTGAAGCGGAAGCATGAGGAAGAGGAACCGGGCAAGGTCGCGTTGAGCGGGGACTGATTGGCCCTACACCCCTACCCCCTTCCCCGCGTGGGGAGGGGGTTTCTTTGGGTTCCGCTTTCGCGAAGACGTTATCCACGGCTCCACCGCATTCTCCGCACTCCGCACACGGTGACCATGCGTCACACACTATCCACCGCCATCCACACCGTCGCATCCCGTTCTATTCCGCTGTGCCTCCTTGACACGTACAGAATGTACGTATATGATAAACACCCTTGACAAGAGGAGGTGTGGCGACTATCATACCCCTACATCTTGTGGTGCTAGTTTGCAAACACCCCGATATATCCCCTTTCTCCCGTAAAGCGGCGAGGGGCGCGCCGGGATCATTGTTTGTTCTAATTTGCGGCACCAACGGCAATCGGCAAGCGGCGGTCAGGGACTAAGAAGCGGGACGAAGGGAGACACGGGAGATGGCGTCGGTACCCACCAAGCGACTCAAGGCGGGGGATATGACGAAAACAAGCAACGGCAATGGCAGCGGGCACAAGAACGGGAACGGGAGCGACACACGCGCGGCCACGATGCAGCGCCCCGCGCTGAAGGGCAAATGGTCCGAGCCTGCCGTGCGTGTCCTGCGTGAGCGCTACCTGTGGAAGAAGAACGGCGCGTACCTCGAGGATGAGGACGGCCTCTGCTGGCGCGTCGCCACCGCCGTCGCCCAAGCGGAGACGAACTACGGCGGCGATGTCTACGCGGTCGCCTCGCAGTTCTACGAGGTGCTCGTGACGGGTAAGTTCCTCGCGAACTCACCGACGCTGATGAACGCGGGCAAGGACAATGGCCTCCAACTCTCCGCCTGCTTCGTTATCCCGGTGGAAGACACGATTGAGGGTATCTTCGACGCGGTCAAGTACGCGGCGATCATCCACAAGAGCGGTGGCGGTACGGGGTTTTCCTTCTCGCGCCTGCGGCCGGAGGGGAGCACCGTCGGCACCAGCCAGGGCGTGGCGAGCGGCCCGGTCTCCTTCATGCGCATCTTCGACGCGGCCACCGAGCAGGTGAAGCAGGGCGGCACGCGGCGCGGCGCGAACATGGGCATCCTCCGCGTCGATCACCCGGATGTCGAGAAGTTCATCACCTGCAAGCTCGACGGCGGCGTGACGAACTTCAACATCTCCGTCGCCGCGACGGACACCTTCATGCAGGCCGTCAAGGACGACACGGACTACGACCTGATCGACCCGCACTCCCAGGAGGTCGTTGGGCAGAAGCGGGCGCGCGCGGTCTGGGATCAGATCGTCGATGCCGCGTGGCGCTCCGGCGACCCCGGCTTCGTTTTCATCGACCGCGCGAACAATAGCAAGAGCAACCCGACTCCCGCAATTGAATTGCTTGAAGCAACTAATCCGTGTGGTGAACAATGGTTAGGGCCATACGACGCATGCAACCTCGGCTCGATCAACCTCGCGGCGACAACGAAACGCGTCGGTGAGACGGTTTTCCTCGATTGGGAGGAGTTGGAGCGCGTCACGCGGCTGACCGTGCGCTTCCTCGACGACGTGATCGACGTGAACCCGCTGCCGCTGCCGCAGATTCAGGAGAAGGTGCGCGCGAACCGGCGCATCGGCCTCGGTGTGATGGGCTGGGCGGATCTGCTCTTCCTCCTCAACATCCCGTACGACTCGGACGACGCGCTGACGCTCGGCACGGAGATCATGGCGAAGATCGAGGAGTGGGGCTGGGACGCCTCCCGCACACTCGCCGAGGAACGCGGCCCCTTCCCGAACTTCGCGGAGAGCATCTTTGCCGACGGCCCGCCCGTGCGCAACGGCACGGTGACGACGGTCGCACCGACGGGTTCGATCAGCATCCTCGCGGACTGCTCCAGCGGCATTGAGCCGATCTTCGCGCTCGCCTTCCAGCACCGCGTCAAGCAGGGCAAAGACTACCGCATCCTCAACTTCGTCAACCCGATCTTCAAGGCGGAGATGGAGCGGCGCGGCCTGTGGAGCGACGAACTGGAGCGGCATCTCATCGCCACCGGTAGCGTCAAGGGCGCGCCGGGCATCCCGGAGGAGATTCAGAAGGTCTACGTCACGGCGCAGGAGATCTCCCCGGAGTGGCACGTCCGGCAGCAGGCCGCGTGGCAGAAGCACGTCGATAACTCGATCTCCAAGACGGTCAACCTGCCGAACGACGCGACCCACGCGGATGTCGCCGAGGCGTACCTGAGCGCGTACGACACCGGCTGCAAGGGCATCACCGTCTTCCGCGACGGCTGCAAGAGCGAGCAGGTGCTCAATATCGGTGTCAAGGAGACGAACAGCGAGAAGGCGGCTCCGGCACCAGATGCAACCCCCGCCCCCGTGGGAACAGGCACCGCGACCCCTGCCCCGACGACGCTGGCGACGATTAAGCCGCGCCCCGATGTCGTGCAGGGGTACACGCGCAAATTGACGGCACCGGAGGGCAAGGTTTTCATCACGATCAACTCCGATGACGACGGCCCGCTGGAGGTTTTCGCGACGGTTGGGCGCGCCGGGACGGACATCGAGGCGATGGCGGATGGCATGGGCCGGTTGATCTCGCTCACGCTGCGCCTCCCGTCCACCCTCTCGCAGGCCGAGCGTGCCAAGGCGGTCGCGGAGAACCTGCGCGGCATCGGCGGCTCGCGCACGGTTGGCTTCGGTCCCGCACAAATCCGCTCGCTGCCGGACGCCATTGGCAAGGCAATCGCCATGCACTTCGGCGAGGCGGTCACGAATGGTCACACCGCCATCGCATCGGGCGAGACGGTGGAGCACAAGCCCTCCGGCAACCTCTGTCCGCAATGCGGCTCCTCCACCGCCTTCGTCCTCGAAGAAGGGTGCAAGAAGTGCCACGCCTGCGGCTACAGCGAGTGCTAAAGCCCTAAACCCCCAGCCCCTTCCCCACGGGGGAAGGGGAGCCGGAAGCCCCCTCCCTTGGAGGGAGGGGGTATAGTGATAGCCGCCAAAATGAACACTTTTGCGATCATGGGTCACTGCAATTACGAGCTGCCCAGCGATATGAAGCAGATCAGCGCCATGCTTCTGGCTTCGCTGCGGTTTCTATGATTAGTCCCGCTAAGCCGCAATACTAAGAGGGCCAGCAAGTATTCCATCGTATCATCCCTCGCTGTGCTGCGACACATCGCCTTCGGGCGGACGATTAGGGTAAAGACTGTGAACTACTACTCCGGTTGAAGTGATCTCTGCGTTGAAGAGGCTAAAGTGCCGTCCTAGCGACCGCATTCCTATGCGTTGCTCCCTTAGAGCAGACCGGCTAGGGGAATCTTCTAGCCAATTGTAAATCCATCGTCCGGTATCTACTGATCGGTGTGCTTGTCCTCGATCCCGAAAGCTAATTCGATGACCACGATGAACGATATCATGGCGCAGTTTTCGGGTCGCTTTCAATTCGGTGTCCAATTGCTCTCCGAGCGTCCGTCCGCTGAGGGCTAAATACTGTTGCCACTGCTTAGTGACTTGGTCTCGCATGTCGCTGAATAAACGTTCTGCCTTCGTTTCTCCGTGCTTCAGTATAAGCTGAGGCAACAACAAAGAACTAGTTAGCGCTTCAATCGCCGTCGTGATTCTGCGCACCGCTCCAGAATAATCTCCTCGCTCCAAGAAGTTTAAGGCGTCGAGCAACTCGAATTCTCCGGCACTAGCTTGGTAGACGAGAGCAGTCTGCAATTCGGCTGGATCAATCAGCCTATACTCTTGATATTGACCATCTCCCGTGTCAAGTACCGGTTTCCTATCCCACTGTGCATAATCCAGCAACGATACGGTGATGCCGTTTGAATCTGGATCAACAAGCCAGCGTGGTACATCCCATGGGTTGACCTCAAATGGAAAGTAATCGTAGGTGGATAGGCGATACTGTCGCACAAGGGCATTGATAACCTCAAGATGGGTCTCACAGAAGGCCTTAAGGTACCATCCACCGATGTTGGATCGTCTGCCTTCGGCATTCATCGCAGTCATCACATCCGAGTTGCAGCTTGAATGAATTCGTAGCACCGTGGAGTGAACCCCTCGTACCAGACCAATGGGCAAGTCAACCTTTCCCCGCCATGATCCATGCCGATTCGAATTCGATCGGTGGCCGATAGCCCAAACTCGAATGCAGCCGCTTCGTGTTATAAACTTCTTCGATGAACGC
>JBBSII010000377.1:0-4995 GCA_038232175.1 Thermomicrobiales bacterium | reverse complement strand
TGGAGTGATCGCCGTGGCCGCAGAAGCAATCCCGATGACCAGGCAGCGCGTCTACCTCTCGCCGCCGCACATGTCCGGCTTGGAGCGGACCTACGTGCAGGATGCGTTCGACACGAACTGGATCGCGCCGCTCGGCCCGCACGTGGACGCCTTCGAGCGCGAGTTCTGCGAGATGACGGGCGCGGCGCACGCCGCCGCGCTCACCTCCGGGACGGCGGCCCTCCACCTCGCGATGATTCTCCTCGGCGTCGGCCCCGGCGACGAGGTGCTCGCCTCCACTTTCACCTTCTCCGCGAGTGTCAACCCCATCGCCTACGTCGGCGCGCGCCCGACCTTCATCGACAGCGAGCGCACCTCCTGGAACATGGATCCGGCCCTGCTGCGCGCGACCCTCGCGGCGCGGGCGAAGGGGGGCAACTTGCCGAAGGCGGTCGTCGCCGTTGACCTCTACGGCCAGGCGGCGGACCTCGACGCGATCAAGTCCGCCTGCGACGAGTACGACGTGCCGCTCGTGGAGGACGCCGCCGCCGCCGTGGGCACGCGCTACAAGGGGCGCGCGGCGGGGACGGTCGGCAAATTCGGCGCGTTCTCCTTCAACGGCAATAAGATCATCACCACCTCCGGCGGCGGCATGTTGGTCGCGGACGACGGCGCGCTGATCGAGCACGCCCGCAAGCTGGCGACGCAGGCGCGCGACCCGGCGATCCACTACCTGCACACCGAGATCGGCTACAACTACCGCCTCTCGAACGTCCTCGCGGCGATCGGGCGCGGCCAGTTGCCGGTGGTGGAGGATCGCGTCGCGACCCGCCGCGCCAACCACGCGTACTACCTGAAGCGCCTCGGCGACGTGCCCGGCATCGCATTCCAGCCGGAAGCGAACTGGGGCCGCCACACCCGCTGGCTCATCAACATCACGATCGATCCGCAGGTCTTCGGCGCGGATCGCGAGGTGGTGCGGCAGGCATTGATGGACGAGAACATCGAGTCCCGCCCCTTGTGGAAGCCGATGCACACGCAGCCCGTCTTCGCGGGGTGCGAGCACGTTGGCGGCGCGGTCGCGGAGGAGTTGTTCGCCACGGGCCTCTCGCTGCCGTCCGGCTCGACGCTCACCGAGGACGACATGGCGCGCGTCGTCGATGTGATCCGGCGGTGCGTGCGGTAGAGCGGGTCGCCTAACCCCCCGGCCCCCTTCCCCACGGGGGAAAGGGGAGGGGAATGATGATTATTCACGTCGGTCCGGCATAACGCACAGGCGGACGGACAACCCGGAAGGGAAAGAGAAGCGATGGGACTGTCGGATTACTGGAAGATTATTCGCCGCTGGTGGTGGCTGCCGATCCTCGGCGGGCTGCTCTTCGGCACAGCGGGGTACGCCTACAGCGCGCGACAACAGCCCGTCTATCAGGCGTCCGCGCGTCTTCTGGTCAATCAGGTCCAGTCGCCGGGGCCGTCCAACTACAACGACCTGCTGACGAGCGAGAAATTGGCGACGACGTACACGCAACTCCTGCAAAGCCCGTCGCTGCTCGACGACACGATCAAGCAGGGGGGGCTGCAGATCACGGCGGAGACGCTCAAGAAGCGGACGAGCGTCTCCGTCATCCGCGCGACGCAACTGATCGAGGTCAGCGTGCGCGATGACGACCCCGGCCGCGCCACCGCGACGGCAAACGGCCTCGCGCGGCTCTTCGTCAAGCGCGCGCAGGATTTGCAGACGAGCAACACGCAGGTCGCGTTGCGGCAGGTGGATGGCGAACTCGACGCCACACAGGCGCAGATCGCGGCCGCATCCGGTCGCCTGAACCAGCTGCGTGCCAGCCTGGACGCGACGAGCACCACGACCCTCGAAATCCAGCGGTTGCAGCAGCAACTGTCGCAGTATGACCAGGACCTGCGCGACCTGCGGCAGCGGAGTGCGGACGCCTCCAGCCGCCTCAATCAACTCCGCACCACGCCGGACCCGACCGGCGCGTCCGTGCCGGAAATCCAGCGGTTGCAGGATCAATTGACGCAGTACGATCAGGACAGCAAGGAGACCCGCGCGCGGTACACCGATACCTCGAACCGGCTCGACGCCCTGCGCGCCACACCAGTCGCGGGGAGCGTCGCGCAGGGCGAGGCGCAGCGCCTGCAGGACCAGTTGACCCAGTATCAGGACAAGAACCGCCGGTTACTCGACAGCCGCCAGAGCATCATCCTCGCGCAGACACAGGGCGCGTCCGCCGTCGCGGTCGCCGACCCCGCGCAGGTGCCGAAGGCCCCGATTGCGCCGCTGCCCGTCAAGAATGGCATCCTCGGTGGTGCGATC
The DNA here is from genome assembly GCA_038232175.1 of Thermomicrobiales bacterium. Classification (GTDB taxonomy): domain Bacteria; phylum Chloroflexota; class Chloroflexia; order Thermomicrobiales; family JALYUS01; genus JALYUS01. Next base: position 2,684 of record JBBSII010000377.1, on the reverse strand, counting down.
GGGCTGCTCCTCGCCGCTGGACTCGCGCTCCTGCTCGACTTCCGCGACGACCGCGTCCACGACCCGGAGGAAGTGACGCAGCGGCTGAACGTCCCGCTGCTCGGCGTTCTCGGCGCATCGCGCGGGGCGAAGCCGCTCCTGCTGACGGACACGGAGATGCCGAACATCGCGTCGTTCCGGGAGGCGATCCGCGCCGTGCGGACGACGGTGGACGCCGCGCTCCCGGCGAGCGGCGCGGCAATCTGCGTGACGAGCGCGAAGCCGGGCGAGGGCAAGAGCACCGTCGCGGTAAATCTCGCGCTGATCGAGGCGCAGGCCGGCAAGCGCGTCCTCTTCATCGACGCCGATGTGCGCGAGCCGCGGCTGCACAAACTGCTCGGCATCCGCAACAATCAGGGCCTCAGCGCGTACCTCGCGCGGACGCAGCATGGCAGCGAGCCGAAGTTTCAGCAAGGCCCACACGGGATCACCGTCCTCACGGCGGGATGGGTGCTGACGCACCTGCCGGACCTGCTCGGCTCGCAGCGGATGGTGGACCTGATCGCCAGCCTGCGCACCGAGTTCGACATCATTATCCTCGACACCGCGCCCGTGCTCTCGGTGACGGACACGCTCGCGCTGCAACGCGCCATCGACGGTACGGTGCTCGTCATGGACGCGAACCGCACCGGCACGCGGACGCTGGAGCGCGCGCTCGCCGCCCTGCAACGGGTCTCCGGCACGACGCTCGGTGTCGTCTTCACGCGGGACAGGAAGCGCGCGGGCACGTACGGCAACCGTCGCTCCCGCATGGAAGAGAGTGATGATGAGGACGCGGCGTTCCCTGTGGCGGGCGATCAGGGCGCGGAGCCGCGCCCCGTCAGCCTGAGCGCGTAGCAACGATGACCACGTCACCCGTCGCGGCGCGCGAACCGGCCATCGCGCCGCCGCGCGCGCTCTCGCTCCGCGCAAACTTCTCGTGGACGTTCGTCGGCAACGTCGTCTACGCCGCGTGCCAGTGGGCGATGCTCGTCGTCCTGGCGAAACTCGGCTCGCCGGAGACGGTCGGCCAGTTCGCGCTCGGGCTGGCGATCACCGCGCCGGTAATCATGCTGACGAACCTCCAACTCCGCAGCATCCAGGCGACGGACGCTCGCCGCGCGTACCGCTTCGGCCACTACCTCGGCCTGCGGCTCGCCGCGACGCCCGTTGCCCTGCTGGTGATCGTAGCGATCACCTTCGCCTCCCGGTACGGGTGGCAGACCGCGCTCGTCGTCCTTGCGGTCGGCATGTCGAAGGTCTTCGAGTCGATCAGCGATGTCTTCTACGGCCTCCTGCAGCAGCACGAGCAGATGGACCGCATCGCCAAGTCGATGATGCTCAAGGGGCCGCTCTCGCTCATCGCGCTCGGCGCGGCGATCCTCCTGACCGGCAACATCGTCTGGGGCGCGACCGCCCTCGCCGCCGTCTGGGCGCTCCTGCTCGTCGCGTACGATCTGCGGAACGGGCGCGCGGTGCTCCGGGCGGCGTCGGACGCGGAGCCGGACGGGGAGCGAGAAATTGTGCGCCCGATCTGGGATTGGCGGCGGCTCGGCAAACTGACGTGGCTCGCGCTCCCGCTCGGCGTCGTGATGATGCTCGCGTCGCTGACGACGAACATCCCGCGCTACTTCATTGAGCGGTTCGCGGGTGAGCGGGAACTCGGCATCTTCGCCGCGATGGTCTACATCATGGTGGCGGGGACGACGGTGGTGGACGCGCTCGGGCAGGCCGTCAGCCCCCGGTTGTCGCGGCAGTACGCGGATGGCGCGGTCGGCGCGTTTCGCGCGCTGCTCGTCAAACTGCTCTGCATCGGCGCGGCGCTCGGCGCGGCGGGCGTGGTTGTCGGGACGCTCATCGGCGGGCCGGTGCTGCGCCTCCTGTACCGCCCGGAATATGCCGAGCATCTCGATGTCTTCATGTGGATCCTCATCGCGACGGGGATCAGCTACCTCTGCTCCGTCTTCGGCTACGCGATGACGGCGGCGCGGTACTTCACCATTCAGGTGCCGATCTTCGTCGTCTCGATCATCGTCGTCACCGTCGCGTGCGCGCTGCTCGTGCCGAACCACGGCATCCTCGGCGCGGCGTGGGCGACCTGCCTGATGTTCGCGTCGCAACTGCCGATGAAGGGTTTCGCCGTCCTGCGGGCGCTGCGGGCGCGGACAGCATCGGCGGGGTTCGGAACGTAACGATTATCGGTCAATCCCATCACATCTTTACCCCGGTTTACGTTTAGTCAGTGGGTCAGATGATGATGGGCACGGGCTTGCGGGGTCTTTGATGAACGAACGCGACAAACCAATACGCATTCTCCATGTCCTCGGCATGATGGAGCGGGGCGGCGCGGAGACATGGCTGATGCACATCCTCCGCATGATCGACCGCGACCGTTACCAGATGGATTTCCTCGTCCACGTCCCTGAGCCGCAGGATTACGACGAGGAGATCCGGGCGCTCGGCAGCGCGATCATCCTCTGCCTCCACACCCGCAACCCCCTCCACTACGCCCGCGACTTCGGGACGATTCTTCGCGAGCACGGCCCCTACGACATCGTCCACAGCCACGTCCACCATTACAGCGGCCTCGTCCTCCGCCTCGCCACGCGCGCGGGCGTGCCGACCCGCATCGCCCACAGCCACCTCGACGACGCCGCCTCCACGGC
>JBBSII010000376.1:0-5012 GCA_038232175.1 Thermomicrobiales bacterium | reverse complement strand
CTACGACGGGAGATCGCGGCATGGGAAGCGCCGCGCAATGCGGCCAAGGCGACGGTGGAGTGGCGATTCGGGGTGGCGGAGGCGCGCACGACACTGCAACGCCTCTATCCCATCATAAACCCTGTGGCGGAGGACTAGCGCAGAACGGCCGCGCCGCGTGCTTCGAGTGTGTATGCTGCGGGTTGCCGGTTGGCAAGCGACGGAACCTCGGTGCGATTCTTCGCAACAAGCGCGGTGTCGATGTCGGTCATCACCACGCCGACGCCGTCCGACGCCTGCGCCGTCACGGTCCCCCACGGGTCGATCGCGAGCGAGCGGCCGTAGCAGGCGGCATTCGGCTCGTGCGGCCCCCATTGCGCGGCGGCGAGCATCCAGGCCTGGTTCTCGATCGCGCGCGCCCGCAACAGCACTTCCCAGTGGTCCTTGCCCGTGTAGAGGGTGAACGCGGCCGGGTTGCAGAGCACTTCCGCGCCCTGCAACGCGAGCAACCGGAAGAGTTCCGGGAAGCGCAGGTCGTAGCAAATCGCGAGGCCGAACGTGATTCCCTCGATTTCCACCGTGACGATCTCATCGCCGGGCGCGACACTGTCCGACTCCTTTGCGCTCACTTTGCCGGGAATCTCGATATCGAAGAGGTGGATCTTCCGGTACTTGGCGATGATGTCGCCGGACGGGTTGAAGACGACGGAAGTATTGCCGTACTTCCCGGGCGTCTCCGTCTTTTCGACCATCGATCCGGCGTGGAGGTAGATTGCATGACGGCGCGCGAGCGTCGCGAAACGGTCCGTGAGCGGCCCGGGGACGGTCTCCGCGCCCTCCTGGTACCCTTCTTTCAGGCCGAGATACGGCGCGTACTCCGGCAGCATCACGAAGCGCGCGCCGCGCTCGGCGGCTTCACCGACGAGCCGTTCGATCGCCGCGAGGTTCGCCGCGCGATCATCCTGCGTATTCAACTGGACGAGCCCGATGCGAAGTGCAGCCATACTGCTTCCCCCCTGCCGTCACCGGCCTACTGTAAGATACGCACCTGTCGTTGGCGCGTCACCTCGATGTGCTGCTCCATCAGCATTGCCGCGCGGTCGCCGTCGCCCCGCCGCAATGCCTCAAGAATGCGATCGTGCTGCTCCGAGACGGGATCGTAAACACCGTAACGAAAGAACAGAAATACGAGCCGCGCGCTGCAATGCCGGGATCGCTCCACCAATTCGACGAGGAAGGGATTCCCGGTCGCCTCGGCGATGCCGGCATGGAAGCACCGATCGACATTCGCACCCCGTTCCGTATCCTCGACCGTCGTGAATGTCTCCGGCGTCTCGCCGAGCGCCGCTTCGAGCCGATCCCACATCGCCACTGTTCCACGCGCTGCGGCCAAGCGGGCGATATTCGGCTCCCAGACCATCCGCGCCTGCGCGAGGTGCTGCAAATCCATCAGGGAAATCGGCGCCACCATCATGCCACGACGCGGGAAGACCGCAACGAGTCCCTCGTGCATCAGCCGCTGCAAGGCTTCGCGGATCGGTGTGCGACCGAGGCCGAGTTGCATGCCGAGCGCTGTCTCATCGATTGGGCTCGCGGGTGGCAGTTCAAGCCGCACGATCGCCCGGTGGATCGCTGCATACGCTTGCTCCCGCTTGAGCGGTGCTCGATGGGAACCATTCTGAGATGGTACTTCGATACGCGCTGCTGTGACCATACGGGTGATATATCAATAATATCCCAGTATGTCAATGCTGATTTCACCGCAGCTCCCGCAAGTGAAACGGCGGGGGCGACCACCGAACTGGTCCCAGGAGGTGGCCCGTGCCGCCTGACCACGGTTCAATGGAGGTACTACCGCACTCCACTTCTCATGGCAGCCACTAGCCCTTGAAGGCGTTGAAGGTCTGCGGGGCCAGCTCCTCGGCGGTGCGTTGCGCCCAGTCGCCCGGCCCGATGCGATCCCACATCCGCTCACCCGCGTCCTGTAGTCTCGCCACGACCGCGCGCTCATCCACGGTCAGCACCTGCCCGTCCCGCATCACCCAGGCGCCGTCGATCATCACCGCGCGCAAATCCTCCGCCTCGGCGCTGTAGACGATGTTCTTGATCGGGTCCCGCACCGGGGTCATGAAGAGCGAGTCTGTCCGCCAGAAGAGCAGGTCCGCCTTCGCACCAACGGCGACCCTGCCGAGGTCGTCGCGGTGCAGCATCTTCGCCGCGTTGAGGGTCGCCGCGTTGAAGACATCGCCCGCCGTCGCCTTCTGCGTGTCGCGCGCCATGATCTTGCCGATCACCGCCGTCCAGCGCAGCCCCTCGATCATCGACTGCGGGGCGGTATCCGTGCCGAGGCACATGTTGATGCCGGCGTCCACGTAGCGCGGGAAGGACTCCATCGCGATCCCCCGCCGCGCGAAGACCCAGACGTTGTGGGCGACGGACGCGCCATGCCGCGCGAGGATCGCGAGGTCGTCGCCCCCGTACTGCACCCAACTGTACCCGGCGACGAAGATGACGTGGCCGAGGATGTTCCACTCGCCGAGGAAACCGATCGACTCCAGCCACTCGACGGGCGTCATCCCGTGGCGCTGCACGATCGCGTCGAACTCGAAGACGGACTGGCTGACGTGCAGCGCGAGCGGCACCCGCATCCGGTCGGACGCCTCCCGGCTCAGGCGAAGGAGTTCCTCCGTGCAGGTATCGACCTGCGATGGCGAGAGGAAGCCCCTGACGCGGCCATTCGCCCGGCCATCAACGCGCTCGATGAACTCGACGGCCCGGTGGAAGCCGACCAGACCCGCCGCCTCGTCCCATTCGTACTCCATCCTCCTGCCGTCGCGCGTCAGCCAGCGCCCGGAGCGGTAGCCGTTCGCGATGTAGGCGCGCAGGCCGCCGCGTTCGACGGCACTGGCGGTGTAGTCCCCCTGCCCGCCAATCTCCATCACCGTCGTCGTGCCCGTGCGGATCAACTCTGCCATCGAGTAGTCGATCGAGGCATGGCGTGCGGCCTCATCAATCGCAGCCCCGCGCACCGGCAGCATCTCGGCGAGGCCGGACATGGCGAACTGGCGCCGCCCCCGATCCTCGACGAACGATTTGTCGAGCGGCGACTCGCTCAGATGGGTGTGGGTGTTGATGAAACCCGGCGTGACGATCTGATCGTGCGCGTCGATGACGTGGTCAACCGGCCCGCCGAATGTCCGCCCGACGTGGATGATCTCATTGCCGTCGATGACGACGCACCCATTCTCCAGGATGCGGTGCTCGCCCTCTTGGTACGCCACGATCAGGCGGCTGTCGATGCGCGTGCGCTCCCCCATCTGGTTGCCCCCTCAGCGTTGGCTGATCTCCGTGAACAGGGCGCGGAGACGCCCCAGGCCCTCCCGCAGATCGTCGCGACTGCTCGAAAACGCGATGCGGATATGGTTCTCGCCGCTCGGGCCGTATTCGGTGCCGCCCCGGATGGCGACGCCGCGCGCCATTGCCGCCGCGACGACATCCTGCGCGGGGAGGTCAGCATCGTAGCGGACGAAGGCGTAGAATGTTCCCTCCGGTGGCGCGCTCGCGACGCCGGGGCAGCCCGCCAGCAGTTCAAAGACGAGTTCGCGGCGCGCCTGATATTCCCGCCGCATCCGCTCCGGCCAGTCCGTCGCGGTCGTGACGGCGGCGAGCGCCGCGCGCTGCACCGCTGCGTTCATCGGGCCGTTGACCGTCCGGTGCATCCGTGCGGCGGCGGTGGCAATCGGCGCGGGCGCGAGCAGGTAGCCGACCCGCCAACCCGTCATCGCGTAGGTCTTCGAGAAGGTCTGGCAGTAGATCAAGCGGTCGCGCAAATCCGCGATTGCCAATGTGGAGACGAACGGCACGTCGTCGAAGACGATGTGGTCGTACGCCTCGTCGGAGAGGACGAGTAGATCATGCCGCGCGGCGATGCGCCCGAGCGCCTCCAACTCGTCGCGCCGGTAGACGACGCCGGTCGGGTTGCACGGATGGCAGAGGATGAGCATTCGCGCGCCGCTGGCCGCTGCGTCGATGGCGGCGAGGTCGAGATGGAAATCGGCGGTCGAGGCGACGAAGACCGGCTCTGCGCCGACGAGTTGGACGAGGTCGGCGTAGAGCGAGTACGTCGGTTCCGGCAGCAGCACGCGCTCGCCGGGGTTGATGGTGGCGAGTAGCGCGGCGGAGAGGGCCGCGCTCCCGCCGTGCGTGACGACGATCTGCTCCGGTTCGACCGCGTGCCCGCTCGCCGTCGCCGCCTGTTGGGCGAGCGCCTGGCGCAGTTGCGGGTCGCCCTGATTATCGACGTAGTGGGTGTAGCCGCCGTCGATTGCCTCGATCAGCGCCCGCCGGATGTAGTCGGGCGTCGGGAAGTCGGGATCGCCCGACGCGAGCGAGATGCTCCCCGGCCCCGGCCGCGCGGCGGGGCGTTGCGACTGGGCGACGATTCGCTGGACTGCTGCTGATGGCGTGAACACCTTCCAAACTCCTCCCCTTGCACTCCATAGCGCCCGTACGACATACCAGGCAGGTCGCCACACGGGTCGCGCACAGTCTAGCATCCCGAAAGCGACAGATTCGTCCGGCGATACGCGAAGACAGCCGCGAATTGTGCGAGACTGCTAACAGAGAGTCGATAGTCCGCCCTCGACGCGAGCAGACGGTAGCGAGGGCGATAGACGCAGAGGGAGGACCCAACGGCATGAGCAGCGAATCTACCGCCGTGCCGCCGACCGCGATCATGGTGACGCAGCCGGTGCGTGTCGATGCCGACTCGCGGCTTGGCCGCATTCTTGGCCGAGCTGCGGTCGATGTGCGCACCGGGAACCACCAGGCCGTGCGGGACGTGGCGGAGGGCTTCGCGGTCGTCGCCCGCGCCGATGACGGTGTGATCGAGGCAATCGAGCACGCGACTACCTGGGCAATCGGCGTGCAGTGGCACCCGGAGGACCCGCTCGCCGACGCGCGCGATCTCGCCGCCATCGCGACGGCACTGGTCGAGCAGGCGGCAGCGCGCCATATTGGTGGTGGCGGGCTTT
>JBBSII010000375.1:0-5015 GCA_038232175.1 Thermomicrobiales bacterium | reverse complement strand
GAGGGTGAGGGTGCGGGACTGGTTGCCGGTGGCGACGCCGCCGGTGGATTGGCTCGCGCCCTGGATCGTGATCAGGTTCGTGCCATTGCGCTCAAGCGCCGTCAGGGCCTTGGCGACGACGCCGTTACCGTACGCCAGGAGAGCGATGACGGAGGCGACGCCGATGATGATACCGAGCATCGTTAGGATGGTGCGGGTGACGTTCGCGCTGAGACTGTGGAGGGAGGAGCGGAAACTCTCCGAGAGCGGCACGCCGCCGCTGCCCTTGCGCATTGTCGGCGGCATGCCGAGCCGGGTGATGCGCGCCGTGTCCGCCGAGGGCGCCAGGATCTCCGGGATCACGGCGGGTGGCGAGGTTGCCTGGGGTCGCTGTGCCATGGTGTGCTCCTTATGCCCTCGTGTGCGCAACGGGGAACGGCACGACGTTGCGCTGCTCCAATTCCGTCATCGCATTCCGGTGATGCTCAACAGGCTCATCCGCGCCGAGGTAGCCATCGCGGATGCGGATGATGCGGTCAGTGTACTCCGCGATGTCCGGCTCGTGGGTGACGAAAACGACGGTGATGTTCAACTCCGTGTTCAGCCGCTGGAAGATATCCATCACCTCCACCGCGCTGCGCGAGTCCAGCGCCCCGGTCGGCTCGTCCGCGAGGATCAGCGTCGGGCGCATGACGAGCGCGCGGGCGATCGAGACGCGCTGCTGCTGCCCACCCGAGAGTTCGTTCGGCTTGTGATCGAGCCGGTCGCCCAGCCCCACCGCCTCCAGCGCGTCCACGGCGCGGGCACGCCGCTCCTCGGGCGACACGCCCGCGTAGAGCATCGGCATCTGCACGTTATCCAGCGCGGTGGTGCGCTTGACGAGGTTGTAGCTCTGGAAGACGAAGCCGATCTTGCGGTTCCTGACGCGCGCCAACTCATTCTCGTCGAGTGTCGAGACGTCCTGCCCGTCCAGCAGGTAGACGCCATCGGTCGGGGTGTCGAGGCAGCCGATCACATTCATCAGCGTGCTCTTGCCGGAGCCGGACGGCCCCATGATGGCGCAGAGTTCGCCATCGCCGATCGTGAAGGTGACGCCCTTGAGCACATGCAGTTCCATCGCGCCCGTCTGATAGACCTTCGTGATATCGCGCAGATCAATCGTCATCGCTCGCCTATCCTCCCGGCCGTGGGGCGCCAGCGGGCGCACTGCCGCCCGTTGCGCCGGTCGTCGGCAGCACGACGGTGTCGCCCTCGTTCAGGCCGCTAATGATCTCCGTGTTCCGTCCGTCGGTGAGCCCCGCGCGCACCGGCACGAGGAACGTCGAGTTATTGAAGAGGACGGTCACCGCCTGCTGCCCGTTCACCGTCTGCACCGCCCGGGACGGCACCGTGAGGATATTCGTCAGCCGGTTCGTCACGATCTGCACCGTCGCGTTTGCGCCCGCGCGCACGGGCGCGTTCGTCGGGCTGAGCATGATGCGCACGGGGAAGGCGGTGACATTCGAGGTGGTCGTCGCGACGGGGTTGATGCGCTGCACCGTCCCCTGCAGGGGCTGCCCCGGCACCGAGTCGAGCGTCACCGCCGCCGACTGGCCCACCTTAATATTCGCGGCGTCGCTCTCCGAGACGTTGACGTCGATGTGCAACTCCGAGTCATCCAGGATGTCAAAGGCAACGGACGATGACGTGGTCGTCGTCCCAGTCGTGCTCCCTCCCCCGGTCGACTGACCGGGCACGCCATTCACCTGCGTGAGCACCCCGGGGATCGGCGCGGTGAGCGTCCCCTGGTTCACCTTCAATTGCGCGAGATCGCGCTGTGCCTTCGCCTGATCGAGCGTCGCGAGCGCCGTCTCGAGATCAGTCGGCTTCGCGCCCGCCTTCAGATCATTCAGCGTCGCCTGCGTCGAGTTCACGGTCGATTGGACCTGCTGAAGGTCCGTCGCCTTCGGGCCATTGGTGAGGTCATTGAGTGTGGCGCGCGCCGAGTCCACGGTCGCCTGTGCTTGCGCCACGTCCGTCGCCTTCGGGCCATTGGTGAGGTCATTGAGCGTGGCGCGCGCCGAGTTCACGGTCGCCTGTGCTTGCGCCACGTCCGTCGCCTTCGGCCCCGCGAGCAGATCATTGAGCGTGGCGCGCGCCGAGTCGATGCTCGCCTGCGCCGACGCCACATCGGAATCATTCGGCCCGCGCTTGAGCTTATCGAGCTGCGCCTTCGCCTGATCCAGCGTCGCCTGCGCCTGCGTCACATCCTGATTGGTCGGCCCGGCGACCAGTTTGCTGACGGCGGACTGCGCGTCATTCAGTTGCTGCTGCGCGGTCGGGACATTGTTGATCTCGGCGTTCTTGGTATTCTCGTATGTCAGCCGGTTCGCTTCCTGCGTCTTCTCTGCCTGCTGCTCGGTCAGATACGCACTGTCCGCCGCCTGCTTGTACGTTTCCAATTTCAGCGGCGTGATCGTCGGCGCCGCCGCGACCGCGCTCCCCGTCGTCCCCCCCCCGGAGGAGTTTGGGTCTTTATTCGTGCTCCGCGCCTGCTGGTAGGTGGCGTTCGCGACGTCGAACTTGCGCTGCGCATCGCGCGTCGCATCGGCGGATTGCTCCCATTTGATGCGCGCCTGCTCCTTCGTGTTCGCGCTATCCGACTTCACCTTGTCCAGATTCTGCTGCTGCTGCTGCACCTTGCTCTGCGCCGAGATCACATCCGCCTTCAGCGGTCCGGCGCGCAAGGCGTCCAGTTTCGCCTGCGCGGAGCGCACGGACGCCTCGGCGTTCGTGATGTCCTGCGGCGTCGTTGACCCTTGAATGATGCCGTTATACTTCGCGATCGCGCTGTCGAGGTTCGACCGCGCCACCTCGATATCCTTCGGGTTCACTGTCGCAACACCGTTATACTTCGCGATCGCGCTGTCGAGGTTCGACCGCGCCACCTCGATGTCTTTCGGGCTGACCGTTGCGATGGCGTTGTACTTCGCGATCGCGCTGTCGAGGGTCGCCTGCGCGACCTGAATGTCCTTCGGGTTGATCGTCGCGGCCGCTTGATACTTGGCATTCGCCGCATCGACGTTCGCTTGCGCCACGTCGATGTCCTTCTGCGTCGAACCTGCGGCAACCTGATTGTACTTCGCCTGCGCCGACGCGACATTCGACTGCTGCTGCTGCAGTGTCAACTGGAGGTCCGCCGTGTCGGCGACGCCGAGCAGATCGCCTACCTTGACGCGCTGCCCGACGGTCGCGTTCATCGTCTTGATCGTCTCACCGCTGGGGAAGCTGAGGGTCACCTCCTGCAGCGGCTGCACCACGCCGCTCGCGCCGATCGTCGTCTGGATCGTGCTGCGCTGCACCTTCGCCGTCTGGCCAGGAAGCGGTGCGGAGGGTTGCAGCGGGACGCCAGGGACACCGCACGCGGTGAGCGCGCCTGCGAGAAGAATCACGAACACGACTACCGGTGACCGCCGCGAAAGGCGCAGCCATCTCCTTATCTTCACCCCATCCCCCCGCATCATCGTTAGCCCGCCACCGTGGCGCGCGGTTCCGTCGTCAGCGCGTCTTTCTGCCGGTAGGCGCCACTCCACTTGTGCGCATCCTCGTTGGTCGGTATCGAGACCGTGATCGACGTCCCCACGTCGAGTTCGCTGTGCACCATGATCCTGCCCTGGTGCGCGTCCACGATCTCACGCACGATCGCGAGGCCGAGGCCAACATGCCGCCCCTGCCCCGACCGCGAGCGTTCCACCTGATAGAACCGTTCGAACAGGCGCGGCACATCCTCCGGCGGGATGCCCTTCCCCGTATCCTGTATCACGAACTCCACGCGGTTCGGGCGCGCGCTGCGCGCATACAATGTGACGAAACCGCCCGGGTCCGTGTACTGTAGGGCATTGTCAAGCAGATTGACAAGTACCTGCTCCAGCCTGCCGCCGTCCGCGTTCAACGCGAGATTCGGCGGGGCGGCCCAGCGCACCGTCACACCCGCCGCCTCACCGAGCCGCGTGTATCGCTTGCCGATGTTCGCCACCAGTTCATCCGCGCGCAGCGGCGCGGTCTCCAAATGCACGGTGCCGGATTCGAGGCGTGAGAGTTCGAGCATCTGCTCAACCAGGCGGCGCATCCGTTGCGACTCCTGCTGGATGATCCGCGCCAGGTCCTCGTGCTCGCTTTCGGCCGTCACCGTCCCGTCGATCATCGCCTGAGAGAAGCCCTGAATCGAGGTCAGCGGCGTCTTCAGTTCGTGCGAGACATTCGCGACGAGATCGCGCTGCGCTTGCTGCGCGCGCGCGACATTCGTCGCCATCGTCCGAAATGCGTAGACGAGATTGCCGATCTCATCATTGCTCGCGCGGGCCTCGGTCAGCTCCATCGCGCGGCGATAGTCGCCGCCCGCCATCGCGTTCGCGCCATGGGTCAATTGCTCAAGGCGCGACGTGAGCGAGCGTGACAGCACAAACGCCAGCAGGATCGCCAGAAACAGCGTCGCCGCGACGATGCCCTGCAGCCGGGGGCCGATGACCGACCATGCGTCACTCGTCGATGCCCATGGGATCGCCACGACCACGTAGGATACCTGCGATGCCTCCGGCGCGTTGCCACCGGGCGGGGCACTCGGCCCAAATCGGCCCCGGCGGTCCAGATGGAAGGTTGCGACGGCGAGTGATGTACCATCCGGCGCCGCGAGTTTCCCCGTGTATTCCGGGCGCACCGGCACGGTGCGCACATCGGTTTGCTGTGTAGGGATGGCCCATTGCATCCCCACGTAGCGGTTCTCGCTGTCCGCGAGGACGATGCCACGCGCGTCGGTGATGATGATTTCACCGCTATTATTCTTCTGCTCGCCACCGCTATTCTTCTGTTCTTTGAACAGGCTGACGGTCTCCGTCGGCGAGATCTGTGAGAACTGCCGTGCCATCATCGCCCCCGCGACGGTCTGCCCGAACGACGTGAGACGTTCGAGGGCATCCTGCCGCTGATAGCGCCGGATGACATACGCCGCCGCCGTGCTCGTCGGCACAAGGCACACGATAATAATCAGCAAAAAAGCG
>JBBSII010000374.1:0-5018 GCA_038232175.1 Thermomicrobiales bacterium | reverse complement strand
TTGGGACAGAATACGTCGTGCGGGTTCATAGACTCTCCTTCTTGTCAAAGAAGATTCTACTGAACTCGCATTTCCCTGTCTCATCCCGCTACTCCACCGTTCCCCATGCACCTACCAGAGGAGATTGAAAGAGATTTTTATTTTCTCTCCCTCTTTCTTCGTCCTCCTTTCTGCCCTTTCATGCCTTCGTGGCTCAATCCGTCCCCTCCCCTGAACCAGCGGTGACGGGCGGGAGGTGGGCGAGCAGTTCGTTGAGGGCGGCATAGCGGCGGTCGCGTTCGAGCAGGAGCTGGTCGCGCTCCTCCGGTGTGTAGGTGAAGAAGCCCGCGCCGGTCTTTGTGCCGAGCTGCCCCCGCGCCACAAGGTCGTGGAGCGCCGGGGGCATGGCGTAGCCGGGGCCGAGTTCGCGCGCGAGCGTGGCGGAGGCGTTGTCCCAGACATCCAGCCCCGCCATGTCCGCGATTAGGAAGGGGCCGAAGAAGGGCATCCGAAAGCCGAAGGTGCTGCGGCAGACCTCGTCCACCTCGCGCGGGGTGGCGAGACCCTCCTGCACGCAGGCAAGCGCCTCGCGGAAGAGCGCGTTCTGGATGCGATTCGCGACGAACCCCGGCCCGCTCTTGACGATGGCGGGGCGCTTGCCGATGGCGCGGAGGAAGTCGTACACGCGCGTGACGGCGGCGGGGTCGGTCGTGTCGTGTGGGATGACCTCGACGCCGGGCGTCCACTCGGGCGGGTTGAACCAGTGGAGGCCAAGGAAGCGTTCGGCGTTCAGGACATGCTCCGCGAGGTCGTCGATGGGGAATGACGACGTGTTCGAGACGATGATCGCGTCCGGTCGCGCCGCTCTGGAAAGGCGCGCGAGCACGTCGAATTTAACGTCCTTCTGCTCGAAGACTGCCTCGAAGATGAAATCGACGCCCTCCACGACCGCCGCGAGATCACCGATTGCCTCGACCCGCGCGCATCGCTCGACCGCCTCCGACGGCACAAGTCCGGCGTCGGCGTGGCCGCGCACACGCTGCATCAGGCGCTCGTGCGCCCGCGCGGTCATCTCCGACGACTGGTCGGTGATCCGCACCGTCAGACCGGCCGCCGCGAACTGCTCCGCCACCCCGAGGCCCATCGTCCCCGCGCCGATCACCGCGACCGTCCTCGGCCACGCTGGTGCGTCCGTGCTTCCCCGCTCCGTCGCCATCGTCCCCTCCTTCGCGTCTCCGCCTCCCGTTTCCCGCAGCATAACACCTGCGCGCTGACCGGAGGTGACCATTAGCCACAGAGGCACAGAGAGCACAGAGGGGCATACTCGGACCCTCTCGTTCTCTTGTATCCTTCTCTCGTATTTCTCTGTGTTCTCTGTGTCTCTGTGGTTCATGTGTCTTCCGGGGGTGAGCATGGAGCAATTTGTCGGGGTGTATCGGCTGGTAGGGTGGGAAGTGTGGGAGAGCGGGAAGGTAACGTACCCGCTTGGGGAGACGCCACAGGGGATGATTGTCTACACGGCGGGCGGGCACATAGCGGTGCAGATGATGCGCCCGGATCGCCCCGCGTTCACCTCCGGGGATCGGTGGCGTTCGACGCCGGAGGAGGTGCAGGCGGCGTACGGCGGCTATAACGCCTACTGCGGCCGCTACGCGGTGCACGAGGCGGAAGGGTACGTGTCGCATCTGTTGGAGAACAGCCTCTACCCGAACCGCGTCGGCACGGAACTCCAACGGTTCTATGAATTCAACGAGAATGTGCTCATCCTCACCACGCCGGATTCGCGCATGACGTGGGAGCGGGTCGAATGAGGTCCCTTGTCGATCAGCGCGCGTTGTGCTCGCGCGAAGGGGCTGATAGGCTGAAGCGTCGGGGCGTTGGGCGCGCGGGTGTACCGGTTCACGAGAGGGTCTATGCAGGGTAACGGGTCTTCCGTCATCGCGACGGGTCAGCGTGGGGCGGGTCGTCGCGATCTGTTCCGGTTGGTGCTGCTGGCGTTGCTCATCGGGCAGATGCTCATCTACTACGACACCGCGACGAAGGCCGTCCCCCGCATCAACGTCTATCTGCTCGTCAATCTCGCGCTCATCCTGCTCACGCTGATCCCGTGGACGCGCTGCACGCAACTCGTCTGGGCGCTCGCGTGGCCGGTGGGCGCGCTGATGCGGTGGGACTGGGCGACGCGCGACACGAAGAGCGATGTCTACTGGGCGACGAGCCAGGGCGTGTACTTCCTCCTGCACGGCATGAACCCGTACACGCACGTCCCCACCTGGGTCTACGAGCATCAGGCGAGCGCGGCGAACTACCCGACGTACACCTATTTCCCCGGCAGTCTCCTCGCGGAGATTCCTTTCTACCTGCTTGGCAATGTGCGCATCGGCCTCGCCCTCGCGGACCTCGCGACCGCGCTGCTCATCTACCTGCTCGCGCGGCGGTCCATGGGCGTCTGGCATGCGCGGTCGCTCGCCGCGTTCTGGTTGCTCTTCCTGCCGGGGTTCCAGATCGCGCTGCTGCTCGCGATCCTCGACTTCTTCCTCATCTTCTGGATCGCGCTCGCCGTGCTGCTGTACACGCGCGGGCGGCTCGTCGGCTCGGCCCTGGCGGCGGCGATGGTGATGGCGACGAAGCAGTATGGCTTCATCTTCGTCATCCCATGGGGCATCCTGCTCGTGCGGCCGCTCGTCGCGCACCTGTGGGAGCGGTGGCAGGGGGGAGAGCGGGGCCGAAACCTGATCGCCACGCTACCGGGGAGGCTCTGGCTCCCGCCCGTCTCCGGGGCGCTCCTGATGGGCGTCGTTATCCTGCCGCTCGCCGCGCTCTCGCCGCAGGCGTTTGTGGACTCGACGTACTTCCATCACGCGCACAAACTGCCCCGCCCGATGCTCGGCACGCCGCAGTGGAACGAGAGCATCGCGGCGCAGGTCGTCGCCCTCGGCGGCTTCTCGGAGGAGCGGATGAAGACGCTCGCCGCCGTCGCGCTCGCGCTGACGATGCTCGCGGTGATCGGCGTCGCGCTCGTCAGGGTGCGGGATGCGACGTCCGCGCTCCAGTGGTCGGCGGCACTTGGCGGGGTCTTCTTCGCCTTCAACGGCGGCGATGTCCAGTTCTTCTACTGGCGGCTGCCGCTCTTCCTCTTCCTGCTCGCCTTCATCACGGGGTTGCCCGCCATCCGGCCCGCGCCAACGTTCGTTGCGGAGGGGTTGGACGAACGCGAGGAATCGCGCGACCTCGCCGCCCGCGCGCCGTGACCCGGAACCCGGAAAACGGAAAAAAGTCAGGGATCCGCCGGGCGCACATCAACTGACGGGCGTCCGGCGAAAGCCTGACCGAATGAATGTAGCGGATGTACGCGGCAGTATCATCCGTGTAACTACGTAGACCGTGATTCGGTGCGTGCCCACGCTGCATCAGCGAGGATGGGTGTAACTACGTAGACGATCAGGTCAAAGCGAGTTGGCGTGTCGCGCCGACCTTCGGCATTTCGTCCCACGTCCGTCCTTCGCGTTCACGGCCCGCACGCTTCGTCTGCACGCCAGTTGCGCGCGTACCACAACGCTGGAGGCACGCGGGCGTATTCATCGCTACGGGCTGTTTCCTCAGCCGGGCATCTCAGTGGTCATCGTGCGGTGTCGCGGGAAGTCAGCGGCGTGGTGCAGTTCGTGGCCAGCGATGCAGTACGCCAGCGCGCGCACGGTGATCGGACTGCCGTCCACCACCCCGCCGCGTGCCCATGCCGCTGCGGGCAGGCTGCGCAGGAGTGCCACCGTCGCGCGGCGCACCGCGACGAATTCGTCAACGATGTCCGCCATTGTGCGCTCCGCGAAGTTCGCGTCCACCATGAACCGGTCCGGGTCCATCCCCGGCAGTGGCGCAGGGTCGCTGCGCCCGAAGGAGAGCGCGCGGTAGGCGAAGATGCGCTCCGTATCGGCCATGTGCCCGACGATTTCGAGGGCGTTCCACTCCCCCGGTGCGGGCCGCCATTGCGCCTGCGTCGGGGTGAACGACGCGAGGGATGCGGTCGTCTCGCCGATTTGTCGCTCGATGATCGCGATAATGTCACCCTCAGGCACGCGCCGGATATAGGTGTCGTAGAACGGGCGGTACTCATCGGCGGTTGGCCGCTCGGAAGTCCCTTCAGCCATCATTCACCTTCCTCGTTCGCTTCGGGTTATTCCCCAGATGGTTTCACAGAACGTCTCACCCGGCCAAGAGTAGGCCGAAGTCGGATCGTGAGGGCAGAGGAGAAAAAGTGGCTGCCGATCTTGTCGCACGCGCACCGTAATGGAAAGGATACCTACATGAGGGAGAGTTGTGTCTGTGGCGCGATGCAGGGCATTTCGTCCCAGGTCCGCCCTTCGAGTTCACGGCCCGCACGCTTCTTCTGCACGCCGCCCCATTGCTTGAAGAAGAACGCCACCCCGGCGTGTTGGCATTGATCGCGAATGTCCGTGACCCATGCGGGGTCCATCGGCCGTGCACCTGGCCCGGATTCGCCACCGACGATTGCCCAGTCAATCCCTGATAAGTCCATCGTTCGTATTGGCCCGATCAGCGGTTCAATCGACAGGAATTTCACCTGTGCGCCCGTTCGGCGCAGGTAATCAATCCGGCTGGTGTATCGCTGATTCTCGACGCTGACGCCCATCCAGATGTTCGGCGCCCAATCAAGGTGCGGGCTGAGTTCGGCAACCCGTTCAGCGCGCTTCGTCAGGACTTGAAAGCGGTGCCAGTGTGCGCGACGCATCGTGTCGAAGACGCGCTGGATGAATTCGAGCGGCACGTCTTTGTGGAAGAGGTCGCTCATCGAATTGACGAAGATAGTCTGGGGCTTCTTCCAATTGAGCGGTACTTCGAGCATGTGCTCATGCATCGTCAGTTTGAAGCCGTTGGCGTAATTGGGCTGCCCCATGAGCATCAGGCGATTCGCCAATCGCTCAGCATAGCAATGCTTGCACCCCGGACTTATCTTCGTGCAACCCGTTAGAGGGTTCCATGTTGCCTCTGTCCATTCAATGCTAGAGCCAGTAGCCATCCTA
>JBBSII010000373.1:0-5019 GCA_038232175.1 Thermomicrobiales bacterium | reverse complement strand
GGTCAGGCCACCGGATACGGTCCAGGCTCCGGGCTGTCCGCTGCGGGGTGAGCTACTCTACAGGACGTGGTCCAAGCCACTGGGCCATTTCAGTCTCTCACCCCACATCGGATCCTCTCCAATATACAAGGGCCCCTTATGGTGACCAGAAGGGCCGGGAATCGTTATTTCAGGAACCAAGCCGTCTTGAACCAGAAAGATATCGTTCTGGGACCAGGTCAATATATCCAAGTTCAGTCAATGTCTAACTAACTGCGTCGCGTTTTCGCACAAAAGATTGCACCGTTATGCAGGAGTGAAACGAGGAGCAAGGAGTCTGCGTTGATGTAGGCATCGTGTTCAAGCTCTCTCACGGCCTCATGCGTTTCTTCCTGACTAAACCCTCCCCCCGCACTCCGCTTGATCGGAGAGTGCGCCCCGAGCATGACGAGCACCGACCACCATTTTTCTTCCCTCGCACGACTCTCGCTAGACGAAGTTGCGCAGGGTGGCTTCGTCGCTCGGCCCATCCGGGCCGAGACCGACGAGGTCCGGGGCAGACCCGGGCGCGACCGCTGCGAGCATAGGGAGCACTCGTGCCCTGCGGGCGTCCGCCTCGGGACCGATCTCGAAGAGCGCTGCGCGCCACTCCTCCAGCCGGTGCAAGCTGCCGTAGAAGCGGTCATGCTCGGCGGCGTAGGCGCGCCCGGCGGCGTCCCAATCGTCGCTCGCCAGCAGCAGGTCGCGCAGGGTCCGCACGTCGTGCAGCGCGAGCGCCATCCCGCAACCCCAGCTCGGGTCGCAGGCGGCCGCCGCGTCGCCCACCAGTACCACCCCGTCGCGGTAGGGCCGGTCCACCCAGCGGTCGGCCCCCTCGAAGGCCGCCAGCGGCCCCGCCGGTTGCGCGTTGTCGAACCAGTCCGGGTCGGCCCCGGCTGCGACGCAGGCCGCGACGAAGTCGCCGGTGTGTCGCAGGCCACTTAGCGGGCGGGGCGCGCCGGTGCGGCGATAGACGTAGTAGACCCGGTGCCGGCCGTCGCGTAGGGGGAAGAAGAGCGCCAAGTGCCCGGCCGCCGCGTGGCTCACCCCGCGCACGGCGTCGTCGGGGAGGCGCAGCCCGGCCAGGAGGAAGCCCGCGATCACGAGTCGCTCGGGGTCACGGTTGACGGTGAAGCCAGCCCAACTGCGCGCCCGCGAGTCTCGCCCATCGGCAACGACCACGAGCCGGGCGCTGATCGTCTCCGCGTCCCCATCCTCCGCCTGCACGTGGACGCGTGGCACGGCCCCCGGCGCGAGGTCCACCGCACGCACCCCTCGGCGGACCACGGCACCCGCGTCGGTGGCCGCCCGCAGCAGGGTCTCCTGCATCGCGGGGTGGTGGAAGGTCAGCTCGCCCGCGCGGGCGGGGGTCGTGGCGATGAGGTCGCGCTCCGTGAGCCCCGGCGTCCCGACCGCGCTGGCGCGCCACCAGCGCACCTCCTTGCCACACGTGGCAAGCAGGAGGTCGGCGAGCCCAAGCGCGCGGGCCTCGGCCACGCCCCAGGGGTGGATCGTCTCGCCCCGGACGCGATCGCGGAAGCGCGTCTCGCGCTCGACGACGAGGACGCGCACGCCGTGCAGGGCGAGCGCGCGCCCGAGTGCCGCGCCGGCCAGCCCACCGCCGATGATGATCAGGTCATAGTCCATGCCGTCACTCCTCCCGCACCGCAACATCCTACGGTGAGCGAGCGATATTCTGGTTCATGCGGAAGAAGTTCGTCGGGTCGTACTGCGCCTTGATCGCGGCGAGTCGCGGGTAATTCTCACCGTAGGCGCTCCGGACGCGCTCGCTCCCCTCGTCGTGCCCCATGTCATTGACGTATACCCCGCCCGCCATATGCGGTTGCATGGCCGCGAAGAACGCGCGCGTCCATCCGATATTGCGCTCGCTCTCATTCGGGTCGCTCCAATTGGAAAGGATCACGAGCGCGTGCGGCGTGTCCCGGTGGCCGAAGGCCATCGCGTCTTGCGCGACCCTACCCGCCGCGCCGTGGAAGTCCTCGATCAGCACGACCGAGTGCGGCGAGGGGACCGCCCGCGCGTGATGCACGATCGTCTCGATCGCCGCATCGCCGATCGTCGACATATAGGTCGACTTCCAGTAGTTCTGTCGGCCGTACGGGAAGGCGCCGTCGAGCATGGATTGGAGCGCCGTATACGGCATCGGGCCGATCATGTCGGCGGCCGGCGGGCCGAACTGCTTGAGCGGTGCGAGCGCGCGCGCGCCCTCCTCGATGGGCCCGGCGTAGCAGGCGACCAGCGCGATGACCATGTTGCCGTCCGGCATTGTCAGTATCGCCGCGTAGGTCGTGAGTTCGTCGGGCTGCGACACCGCGAAGTCGCGATAGAAGCGCAGCACCTCCTCCGCCCGGTCGATGGGGTGGACGACCATGCCGCCGAGGATCATCGGCCCGACCGGGTGGAGTTGGTACTCGAAGGAGGTGACGACACCGAAGTTCGCCCCCGCGCCGCGCATTGCCCAAAAGAGGTCCGGGTTCTCCCGCTCACTGGCGTGTCGGAGGACGCCGTCGGCGGTGACGACATCGACGGAGAGGAGGTTGTCGCAGGTGGTGCCATGTTTGCCGGTCAGCCAGCCCGCGCCGCCCCCGAGCGTCAGGCCGGCGATGCCGGTCGCCGAGATCGTACCACCGACGGTCGCCAGGGCGAATGCCTGCGTCTCGTGGTCGAACTCGCGCCAGAGCACGCCCGGTTCCGCCCGCGCGGTGCGGGCCTCGGGGTCGACATGGATGCCCTTCATCGCGGAGAGGTCGATCATCAGGCCGCCGTCGCACACCGCGTTACCGGCGACGTTGTGCCCGCCGCCCCGGATCGAGACGAGCAGCTCCCGCTCGCGCGCGAAGTTCACGGCGGCGATCACGTCAGCCGCGCCGCGGCAGCGCGCGATCAGCGCCGGGCGGCGGTCGATCATCCCGTTCCACACGGTGCGCGCCGCGTCATACCCGTCATCGCCGGGCTCGAGGAGCTCGCCCCGCAGGGTGCTCCGGACATCCTGGATGACCGCCTCGTGGATCGCTTGAGGAACGCGCTGATCGATCGCCATGACACCCTTCCCTTCGTGAACTGCGACGCAACCCTTGGATGGCGCCACCACTGTCTCGCCCGCCGACCGTAGTGTGCGGCTGTGCGCGCACCATATCCAGGCACGATGCGTGCACACTGGCGGGCACAGTTGGCCGTTCACCCCGGATGTCGCCGTGCTACCATGCGGATCGCAGCGTAATCGCGCATCGTGGCAGGCAGGGATATGGACTCGCACGACACGCCCCCCTTCGGCGCGTTGCTCAGGCGCCATCGATCGGCGGCGGGATTGACCCAGGAAGAACTGGCGGAGCGCGCGCAGTTGAGTGTCCGGGGTATCAAGTACCTCGAGCGTGACGGCCGCAGGCCGTACGGCGATACGGTGCGCCGCCTTGCCGGGGCACTGGGGCTGGATGCCGACACGCGCGCGCACTTCGAAGCGGCGGCACGCCGGGGCACATCCGCAGCGGCCGGGGACGAGCAGCCCGGCCCTCGTTTCCGCCCACCCCCCCGGCTACCCAATGGCTTGGTCGGGCGGGAAGCGGCGATCGCGGCGCTCCGCACCCTCGTCGGTGGCGATGCCGGTGGCCGGCTTGTCACCCTGACCGGCCCGGGCGGCGTGGGGAAGACGGCGCTGGCGCTGCACCTCGCCGCGGAGCTCCGCGCGACGTTCCTCGACGGCGTGGCGTTCGTCCCGCTCGCATCGCTTGCCGACCCCGACCTCCTCCTGCCGACGATTGCCGATGCCCTCGGCGTGGGCGCGGCAGCGGACCGGCAGGGCCTGGAGCAGTTGGGGACGTCTTTGCGGGGGAAGCAGCTGCTCCTCGTGCTCGACAACTGCGAGCACCTCCCCGACGCGGCCCCCGCCCTCGCCGATCTGCTCGACCGCTGCGCGCCGATGAAGGTGCTGGCGACGAGCCGCGCGCCGCTCCACATCCGCGGGGAGCGCGAGTTCCCGGTATCGCCGCTGGCACTCCCCGATCCCGCGCGATTGCCCCCGCCCGCCGCCCTTGCCGCAGTCCCGGCAGTGGCGCTGTTCAGAGACCGGGCGGTGGCCGTCCGGCCCGACTTCGCGGTCACACCGGGGAACGCGGCGGCGGTCGCGGAGATCTGTATACGGCTGGACGGGTTGCCACTGGCAATCGAATTGGCCGCCGCCCGGATCAAGCTGCTGACGCCGCAGGCGATACTCGGGCGCATGGGGTTGCTGCTCCCGCTCCTGACCGGGGGGGCGCGGGACCTGCCGGAGCGGCAGCGGACGCTGCGGGACACGATCGCGTGGAGCTACAACCTCCTGACCGGGGCCGAGCGCGTGCTGCTACGACGAGCGGCGGTATTCGTCGGGGGGTGGACGTTCGGTGATCTCGCGGCGATCAGCGAAGTTGCGGGCGATTCCTCCCTCGATCTGCTGGACGGCATGGCATCGCTGGTGAACCAGAGCATGATCCGGCAGGATGAAGGGGGCGACGGCGAACCGCGCTTCGACATGCTACGGACGATCCGCGAGTTTGCCTTGGAGCGGCTGGCGGAGAGCGGCGAGGAGGCTGACGTCCGCGACTGTCATGCGGCCCATCTTGTGGTGCTCGCGGAGTCGGCAGCGCCGTACCTCGAGGGTGCCGACCAGGCGCTCTGGCTCGATCGCCTGGCACGCGACGATGACAACATCCGCGCCGCGCTCGCGTGGGCATACGACCGCGAGGACGTGGACCTGGGGCTGCGGCTCGTCCGGGCGTTGACGGTCTACTGGTTCGTCCGGGGGCATCTCGTCGAGGGGTACGAGGAGACGATCCGGTTCACCGGATTGCCGGGGAGTACGGCCTTGCCGATCTTGCGCGGCGACGCCCTGAACGCCGCCGGGTTCCTCGCGCGCGAGTATGGCGACTACGAGCGGGCCTACGCGGCGAGCAGGGAGAGCCTGGCGCTGAGCCACCGGCTGAACGACCGAAAGCGTGCCGCCGATGC
>JBBSII010000372.1:0-5040 GCA_038232175.1 Thermomicrobiales bacterium | reverse complement strand
TGGGGTGTACCCCGCACGTTCATTCCGCCGCAGCAAGCGTCACACGCGCTACGCTTGCGGGATCGCGCCGGTGGCGGTCTCGTCGGGTAGGCGGCATGGACGTGCGCGGGCGCGGCCCGCTCCAGCGGGAACCGCCCCTCGGAATGCATTGGCTCGTCCCCGGCGATCCGCTATACTGCCCCCATTCTCGCTCGCTCCGCCCAACCGATCCGCGCCGGAGGGTGGCATGCACACCTTCGCCCACACTCCTACCCCGCCCCCGCCCCTCGTTGGGCGGGAACGGGAACAAGTCGCCTTGCACGCTGCGCTGTCCATCGCCATCGGTGGGGCGGGAAGCCTCGTGCTGATCGGTGGGGAGGCGGGCATCGGTAAGACCGCCCTTGCGGAAGCGATCTGCCGGGAGGCGACGGAGCAGGACGCACTCGTGCTCGTCGGACGCTGCTACGACCTCACGGAGACACCGCCTTACGGCCCGTGGGCCGAGGCACTGGCCCGCGCCCCCGCCATCGCCGAACTGCCCTCCTTACCGGCAGCCCTGCTCCCCCACGAGCGCGATGGCGAGCGATTGGCGGGGCAAGATGCCATCCTCCGGCGTGTGTGGGACTATCTCGCGGCACTGGCGGCGACGCGGCCCGTGGTCCTCCTGCTCGACGACCTGCACTGGGCCGATCCCGCCACCCTCGACCTGCTGCGCGTCGTCGGTCGCGGCCTCGCCGATGTGCCGATCCTCCTGCTCGCCACCTACCGCACCGAGGAGGTCGGGCGTGGTCATCCGCTCGCCGCCCTGCTGCCGCTGCTCGTGCGCGAAGCCCGCGCCGCCCGCCTCGACCTGCGCCCGCTCGATGCGGGGGCCATCGTTGCGCTCGTGGCGGCACGCTACGCCTTGGCCGACGCCGACGCGGTGCGACTCGTGAGCTACCTGAGCGGGCGTAGCGAGGGCAATGCCCTGTTCTTGGGCGAGTTGCTGCGCACGCTCGAAGGGGCGGGGGTGGTGCGCGAAGCGGGCGACCGCTGGGTGCTGGGGGAGTTGGAGGCGGTACCCGTGCCGCCGCTGCTACGACAGGTGATTGAGGGGCGGCTGCGCCATTTGGGGCCGGGAACGGAGCGACTGCTCACGGTGGGGGCGGTGGTGGGGCAGGAGGTGCCGCTCGCCGTGTGGGCAGCGGTGGCGGCGGTAGACGAGGACGCGCTCGTCGTCGCCATCGAGCGGGCGGTGGCGGCGCGGCTGCTGGAGGCACAGGGCGATGGCACGGGGGTGCGCTTCGCCCACGCGCTGATCCGCGAGGTCCTGTACGAGGGCATCATGCCGATGCAGCGGCGGGTGTGGCACCGCCGGGTGGGGGACGCAGTCGCCGCATCGCTGCACCCCGACCCCGATGCGGTGGCGGCGCACTACCAGCGGGCGGGCGACGACCGGGCGGTGCCGTGGCTGATCCGGGCGGGCGAGCGGGCCGCGGCGTCCTATGCGCACTTCACCGCTGCCGCCCGTGTCGAGGCGGCACTGGCCCTCCTCGACGCACGGGGAGGCGATGAGGCCGAGCGCGGCTGGCTCTGCACCTATCTCGCGTACTGGCGTCGCGCCGACGACCCCCGGCGGGCATTGGCTTACGTGGAGCGGGCGGTCGTGCTGGCGGCGGTGTCCGATGATCCTGCCCTTGCGGCGTGGAGCCTGTACGTGCTGGGGGTGCTTCGCTGCTTCAATAGCCACCTACGCGACGGCTTGGTGGCGATGGCGGCGGGGGTGGCGGCCCGTGAGACTCTCACCCCGGAGGAGCAAACCCGGTTAATAGCGCGGCAAGCCGCGATTGGCGAGCCAATGTCCCCGTACCACGGATGGAACAACTTGGCCGTCTGGCTGGAGGCTCCCGGTCGTAATATCGAGGCGGCGGCACTGGCAGAACGGCTCCTCCCCGCAACCACCGACGCACGTAGAGCGGGGTGGGGCCACACCTACCATGCGCTTGGCGTGACTGCGGCTAACCTCGGACGCCCCGCCGAGAGTGCGCAGTGGTACGCCGAGGCAAAGGTGGGTGCGCGTACCGACGGCAACCACTGGCTGGTTGGGCAGTACACATTCTACGAACTGCTCGCCCTGCATCTCCCCTACCGCGCCGACCACCCGTACGAGCGGGAACGGCTGGTGGCGGAAGCGGCAGCGGCGTGGGAACAATCCAGCGGCATCATACGGGCGGAGATGGCCATGCCGCTGGCACGCCTGCCACTGATGGTGCTGGCGGGGGAGTGGGACGAGGCGCGGGAGGTTGCATTGGCCGTGCGTGCAAGCGGCACAATGCAGGTGTCTAATGTACGCTCCCTGCTCGGCCCACTGGCACTGGCACGCGGGGAAGCCGATCTGGCGCGACAACTCGTGCGCGAAATCCTCCCCGACGGGCCGGCGACCGAGCCGGGAGATAGCTGGTTCCGCCCTGCGGTGATCCTCCAGCGGGTGGCGGCGCACCTCGCCCTCGACGCGGGCGACCGCACGCTGGCGCGGGAATGGCTCGACGCCCACGACCGCTGGATAGCATGGAGCGGCACGGTGCCGGGGCGGGCCGAGGGGCAACTCGGCTGGGCAACGTATCACCGGGCCACCGGCGACCACGCCGCAGCGCACCGCCATACCGAGGCGGCGTTGATCCTCGCAAGCGAGCCGCGCCAGCCCCTCGCCCTGCTCGCAGCGCACCGGCTGCTGGGCGAACTCCACACCGACGGCGAACGCTTCGACGCCGCAAGGGAGCATCTCGCGATTGCACTCGCCCTCGCCGATGCCTGCGCCGCGCCGTATGAGCGTGCCCTTACCCTCCTCGCCCTCGCCGCGCTTTGTGGCGCGACGAATGACCGCGCTGCGGCGATGGCGCTACTCGATGAGGCCCGCGCGATCTGCATCCCGCTCCACGCCGCCCCGACGCTCGCGCGGGCGGATGCCCTCGCCGCCCGGCTCGCAGCGATGCCGCCGCCCGCCCCCGTGTTCCCCGATGGCCTGAGCGCGCGGGAGGTCGACGTGCTGCGGCTGATTGCTGGGGGGAGCACCAATCAGGAGATCGCCGCGACGCTCTGCCTCAGTGTGCGTACGGTCGAACGCCACATCACCGGCCTCTACCGGAAGATCGACGGGCGAGGCCGCGCGGATGCGACCACCTACGCCCTCCGCCACGCCCTCGTGCCTGATCCACCTTCCTCCTGACCTTCCCCGCCAGTGTCGTCATCGCGCCGTCGCTGTCGTGGCGGATATCCGCCAATTGCCGCCCGATCGCTCCCCACAACCGCGATGCGAATTGGGGGTTTCCTCGGATGGCAGGGGCGCGGCCACGCCGTAGAGTGGGAGACGCTGGGGGTTTCGTCGAATGTCGGTGACCCGTCACCTGTCGCCCGGCGGGTCCCCCAGCACCTACATCCTTTCGTGTCGTTCACGGGTATGGGGAGGTTCTGTCATGGGAGAGCACGAGGCACCGTCCATCCGCTTCAGCAGGCGCGACGCACTCAAGGCGGGGGGAGCGCTCGGCATCGCCGCCTTCGCCGGCGGCTTCCCGGGGCTGGCGCTCTCCGCCGCTGCCCAGCCGGGCGAGGAGGTCCTCCCCTGGCTCGACCAGCCCCCGCCCAGCGCCGCCCCCGACGTCGTCGGCACCCAGCTCGTCTGGGAGCAGCTCGACGCCTGGAAGACGCCGAACGACAAGTTCTTCACCGTCCAGCACTACAACAAGCCCGCCATCGCCGCGCAGGCCTGGTCATTGAAGGTGAATGGCCTCGTCCAGAAGCCCCTCTCCCTCTCCCTCGCCGATCTGCGCGCCCGCCCCCGCCGCGAGGTCAACTTCACGCTCGAGTGCGCCGGCAACCACGGCTTCCCCTGGTTCACCGGCGGCGTCGGCAATGCCACCTGGGCGGGCACCCCGCTCGCGCCGCTGCTGCAGGAGGCGGGCCTCCTCGATCAGGCGAAGGACGTCGTCTTCTGGGGCGCGGACAGCGGCGAGGACGCGGTGCGCGACGCCAAGATCGCCGAGCAGTTCGCCCGCAGCATGTCCCCGGCGGACGCGCTGGACCCGCAGCTGCTGCTCTGCTACGAGATGAACGGCGCGCCGCTGCCCCCGCTGCACGGCGCGCCCGTGCGCCTGATCGCGCCGGGGTGGTACGGGGTGACGAATGTCAAGTGGCTGGAACGCATCGAGGCGCTCCCGACGCGCTACGAGGGGCGGTTCATAGGGCGGGACTACGTGACGATGCGCAAGGCGCAGCACGGGGCGGACACGGTGGTCCGCTTCACCTCGGTGGGACATACCCTGCTCAAGTCGGCGCCGGCGAAGGTGGCGCGCACGGGCGGGCAATACCGGATCGTCGGGGTGGCGTGGGGCGGCCCGGTGGCGCGGGTGGAGGTGAGCGTGGACGGCGGGGCGTGGCAGGCGGCGACGCTGGAGGAGGGCGTCGGGGACACGTTCGCGTGGACGCTGTGGAACCTGGACTGGGGGACGCCGACAGCGGGGGAGCATACGGTGACGTCGCGGGCGGTCGACGCGCGGGGCAACATCCAGCCGGCGATGGACGACCCGCTGATCGCGGAGAAGCTGACCTACTGGGAGAGCAACGGGCAGGTCACCCGCCGCGTGCGCATCGCGTAACGACTCCGGGAGTGAGTCGCCTGGGGGTAACGAAGGAGGTATGGGCGATCCAGTCAGGGCCGCAGGGGGACATGTACCTCTGCTGTTTCGCGGCGGACGTCGGCCAGGTCGCCGCCGCGTTCCCCGAGTCGCGGGAGGAGTTCGACGTCTGGTTCGACGCACAGTTGGTGGAGACGGCAGGGCGGACTGGGGCAGTCGGCATCCGAGGGAGGTCCTCGCCGTCTTGGATGCATAAGCGATGGCCGGCCTCGCCGATACGATGCCAGCTGGCGCGCGTCCTGCTTTCGGGTACAACCCATGTGCACTATCCCGATGAGGGGAGGAGGGTGGCACGGCACGGACCTGTGCCGATGAGGGCTCATCTTGGAATGATACCCACCGGAACCGATGAATGAGAGAGGGGCGAAATGTTTGTACGACAACGGGGAAT
>JBBSII010000371.1:0-5041 GCA_038232175.1 Thermomicrobiales bacterium | reverse complement strand
GCACGTCAGGAGCCAATGGAGGCCACGAACTCCACGAAAGGAGTACCCCACATGAGCAGCGCAACGGAACGAGCGATCACGACGGTACCACCGTTCGTGTTGCCGGACGACCGGGGGAGGCCGTTCAACACGGCACGGTTGCGCGGGCGGCGCTGTCTGGCGCTGCTCTTCCTTGTGCCCAGTGATCCCGACACGATTGCGTATGTTCGATCATTCGTCGCGCAACAGGCCCAACTGGCATGGTTGCACACGGAAATGATCGCCGTGATCCCGCACGCTGCGCGATGGGAGCCGGTTCCCGCGTTGCCCTTCCCGATCCTGCGAGACGACGGCGCCGTGCGCGGGCACGTGTTGCCCGATGTGGACCCGGACGTGGTGGCGCTCCTCGTGACCGACCTGTATGGGGCAGTGGCGCAGTGGCGCACCGCCCGGCGCGTGGCAAGCCTGCCGGATGCGGAGACTGTGCTCGCGTGGACATGGGAGGTCGCGCAGCCGAAGGGGAGTTGCGGCGGCGTGACGTGGACGGCGACGCACCCACCCCCGGTACCGTTGCCACCCGCCCCGATTGGTCACTTCACGGTCGGGGCAACTCGGCGCGCGGGCTACCGCCGGGGCCGCGCGGAGAAGGATTAGTGTGGTGGCGTGGGCTTTCCGCCTGCGTCCCTCGAAAAGACAGAGACGCAGGCTGAAGCCCACGCCACCACGCTAATCCTTCTCCGTACGGCCCCGGCGATAGCCCACGCGGCGGGTTGCCCCGACCGTGAAGCGACCGATTGGGGCCGGTAGCGATGGTGCCGGGAGCGGGTGTGCCGCCGCCGTCCACGTCACGCCGCCGCAACTCCCCTTCGGCTGCGCGATCTCCCATGCCCACGCGAGCACGGTCTCCACATCCGGCAGGCTTGCCACGCGCCGGGCGGTGCGCCAC
The DNA here is from genome assembly GCA_038232175.1 of Thermomicrobiales bacterium. Classification (GTDB taxonomy): domain Bacteria; phylum Chloroflexota; class Chloroflexia; order Thermomicrobiales; family JALYUS01; genus JALYUS01. Next base: position 4,116 of record JBBSII010000371.1, on the reverse strand, counting down.
TGCGCCACGGCCCCGTACAGGTTGGTCACGAGGAGCGCCGCCACGTCCGAGTCCACATCGGTCACGAGGAGCGCCGCCACGTCCGAGTCCACATCGGGCAACACACGCCCGCGCACAGTGCCATCGTCCCGCAGGATTGGGAAGGGCAACGCGGGAACCGGCTCCCATCGTGCATCGTGCGGGATCACGACGATCATTTCCGTGTGCAGCCACGCCAGTTGGGCCTGTTGCGCGGCGAATGATCGAACATACGCAATAGCGTCGGGATCATTGGGCAAGAGGAAGAGCAGCGCCAGACAGCGCCGCCCGCGCAACCGCGCCGTGTTGAACGACCCTCCCCGGTCGTCCAGCAACACGAACGGGGGCACCGTCGTGATCGCTCGTTCTGCCGTGCTCTCCATGCATTCACTCCTTTGTCGAACTGTTGCGCTCAACGGCCGCGCGAAGCGTGTAGTAACGGTCGGAGGACGCGCGGCGAGAGGAGCCATTCGAGCTGCCCGCACGCGGCATGAATCGCTGGCCAGTCGTCGATGTCGAGCGCGATGCACGCGAGCGCCGCCGTTGGTAGGCGGACGATGGGCGGCGACGCCTCGCCACCGGTGAGCAGGGCGACGAGTTCCTCCAACCCCGGATTGTGACCGACGAGCAGTACCGCCGCGTTGTTGGGGCCGCACTCGCGCAACGCATCGAGGAGCGCATCGACGGACGCCCCATACACCGCGTCGCGTTCAACAACTGGTCCATCGTACGCCATTGCCGCCGCGACGAGGCGCGTCGTCTCGCGGGCGCGCACGGCGGTGGAGGTGAGGATGCAATCCGGGGTCGCGTCGAGCGCGGCGAGGGCGACACCGATTAGCGGCGCGTCCGCCTCACCGCGCGGTGCGAGCGGACGGTCGTGATCGCGGAGGGTGGTATCACTCCGGTCGGATTTTGCGTGGCGGAGTACGAGCAGTGTCTTCATGGAGCCTCACCCCCCGGCCCCTCTCGTACGGAGCCATCGCCCAAAGGCTTCAATACGGTAAGATCACGGCGGCGATGGAGAGGGGGCCGGGGGGTGAGGTTGCCGCTGTGGTACGATGTGTCCGTACAAGACTCGCCCTTCACTTCTGCCGTGCAGCGTAGCGCAACGGGGGAGGATACGCCAATGCCCACACCCACACCCCGCATCGTTTCCCTCCTGCCGAGTGCGACGGAGATCGTCTGCGCGCTCGGCCTCGGTGACGCGCTGGTCGGCGTCTCGCACGAGTGCGACTGGCCGCCCGTCGTCCGCGACCTCCCGGTCGTCACGAGCGCCGCAATCCCCGCCGATCTGCCGAGCGGGGAGACCGACCGCCGCGTGCGGGAGCGGCTGGCGCGCGGCGAGGGGCTGTACATGCTCGATGCCGCGCTGATGCGTGTACTCCAGCCGACGCTGATCGTCACGCAGGCGCTCTGCGAGGTTTGCGCCATCGCCCTGCCGGAGGTGCTGCGCGTCGCCCGCGCACTGCCGACGAACCCGCCGGTGCTCTCGCTCGAACCGGGCTGCATCGCGGACATTCTGGTGGACATCCGCACCGTCGCGGCGGCGGCGGGTGTCGCTGAGCGCGCCACGGTCGTCGTTGATCTGCTCCAGAGCCGGTTGCTGGCGGTGCAACGGGCGGTTGCTGATCGCCCTCAACCCCGCGTCGCGCTGCTCGAATGGCTCGACCCGCCGTTCGTCGCGGGGCATTGGGGGCCGGAGATGATTTCCATTGCGGGCGGCACCGACGTGCTCGGCGTCGTCGGCGAGAAGAGCGCCCACATTCGCTGGGAGCAAGTGCGCGCCGCCGCGCCGGAGGTAATCGTTGTCGCGCCGTGCGGGTACGATGTCGCCCGCGCCCGCGCCGATCTCGCGCACGCCCCGCTCCCGTCGTGGTGGGACGACCTGCCCGCCGTTCGCGCCGGTCAGGTCTTCGTGATGGATGGCAACGCGCACATCTCCCGACCGGGGCCGCGCGTCGTTGACGGCGCGGAAATCCTCGCGCGTTTGTTGCACCCGGACGTCTTCGCCGATGGCCCGGACGTGCGCCGCAGCTGCGGCGCGCATGAGCGGGCGACACTGCCGCGATGATCGATTAATCGGAGAAGAGGCATGACCATGCAGAAGATTTACACCGGGCGCGGCGACGACGGTTTCACCAGCCTGATCGGTGGGGCGCGCGTCGCCAAATACGACGCGCGCCCGGCGGCGTACGGCACGCTCGATGAGGCGTCCGCCGCACTCGGCCTCGCGCGGGCCACCGCGACGATGCCCGACGTGCGCGCGGCGATCCTCGAAATGCAGCGCGCGCTCTATCGCCTGATGGCGGAACTCGCGACCGTCGAGGGGAAGGCGAGTGCGTACGCGATGACCGAGGCCGATGTCGCGCGCGTCGAGGAACTGACAAACACCTTCACGGCGTTGGCGCCCGTGCAGCGCGAGTTCGTCGTGCCCGGTGACACCGTTGCCGGGGCCGCGCTCGATGTCGCGCGGACGGTTGTGCGGCGCGGCGAGCGGCTCGCGACGCGCCTCGTCCATGAAGGGCACACCGCGAATCCGCACGTCCTCGGCTTCCTCAATCGCCTCTCGTCGCTCCTCTTCATCCTCGGTCGGTACGAGGACACGCGCCAGACGGGCCACACCTCGACCGCCGCCAAGGAGAGGGGGGAGTGAGCAGTGAGCAGTGAGCAGAGGGAGAAGCGATTCGCTCAATGCCTTTCCTGTTTGTCGCACATCCGTTCGCAATTCTGGCGCGACTCTGCTAGACTACGAACCATGCTGAGCGACGATTTTCCTTCGTACTCAGCACTCAGCACTTGGTTAGCAGCACTTGGTTAGCAGCACTTCGGAGGAGTGACGGGCATGGACGAAGAAGAGCGGATCGTGAACAGTGTCGAACTTGAGGAGGATCTTGACCTCGATGCGACCCTGCGGCCTAAGCGGCTGAAGGAGTACATCGGGCAGGAGAAGGTGAAGGCGAACCTGCAAATCGCCATCGAGGCGGCATGCGTGCGCGGCGAGGCGCTCGATCATGTCCTCTTCTACGGCCCGCCCGGCCTCGGCAAGACGACACTTGCGGTGATCGTCGCCGCCGAACTCGGCGTCGCCATCCGCACGACCTCCGGCCCCGCGATCGAGCGGCCCGGCGACATCGTCTCCATCCTGACGAACCTCAAGCAGGGCGACGTGCTCTTCATCGACGAAATCCACCGCCTCGCGCGGCCCGTCGAGGAGGTGCTCTACAGCGCGATGGAGGACTACGCGGTGGACGTGACGCTCGGCAAGGGGCCGTCCGCCCGGACGATGCGCCTGAACCTGCCGCCCTTCACGCTCGTTGGCGCGACGACCCGCCTCGCGCTCCTGACCGCCCCCCTGCGCGATCGCTTCGGCGCGATCCACCGGATGGATTTCTACAACGAGACGGCGATGAACCGGATCATCCGGCGTTCGGCGCGCATCCTCGACCTGAAGTTGGAGGCGAACGGCGGCGCGGAGATCGCCCGCCGCTCGCGTGGCACGCCCCGCATCGCGAACCGCCTGCTCAAGCGCGTGCGCGACTACGCGCAGGTGCGCGCCGACGGCGTCGCGACGGCGGATGTCGCCCGCAGCGCCCTCGCGATGCTCGACATCGATGAGCTTGGCCTGGACGACACGGATCGCCGCGTGCTGACGACGATTGTCGACAAGTTCGATGGTGGCCCGGTTGGCATCGAGACGATGGCGGCGGCGACGAGCGAGGAAGCGGACACGATCATGGATGTCTACGAGCCGTACCTGATCCAGCTCGGCTTCCTCCAGCGCACACCGCGCGGCCGCATCGCCACGCGCCGCGCGTATCAGCATCTCGGCATCCCGTACCCGGACCACCTCGCGCAGCAATCCGCTATCGCGAACGCCTGGCAGAGCGCCCTCCCCGGCATCGAGGGCGAGTCCGACCCGGACGTTGAACGCTGATCGGCGTCGGGGCCGCGTGGTACACTGCATTTGCAGGAACGGAGGCCGCCGATGCCCGATGCCAATGCAGTGAACCGGCCAGAAAGAGATCCTGAGCGCGACGCGGAGCGGGGTGATCCGTATGAAGGGTTCCGCTCTTCCATCTCGTTCGAAGAACTCGCTCG
>JBBSII010000370.1:0-5058 GCA_038232175.1 Thermomicrobiales bacterium | reverse complement strand
CTCTTGAGTGCGTGTGTACGTTCTCCTACGGTACTGGTTTATGATAGACTCAACGAGTAATCGCAGTCGCCGAGCCGTTCATCGCGCGTGATGATGCGTGGGGACGCATGGAAAGAAGCCGTGGACATGCTGTTCGGACAGGTTCGAGACTCTCATTGCTGCTGTGACAGTAAGGCTCCCCTTTGTCATCTCGCACTGTTCGGGAACAGATGGCTTTGCCCATCGGACAGCATGTATACGTGCGAATAGCAAGATTCCTTCGGTGCGTAGATGGTACGTGCAGCGTGGATGTACGATATGTACTCATCCGTACGGTATGAAAGTCCACCCGGGTGGACGGAGGATGGCACAGGGTGATGGGAGCGGCAATCGCGGTGAGTGACATGCCACGACCAACGATCGTGCGTCGCGCGGATCAAATCCGCACGGTCGCTGCCCGCCGCGCGGCGCGGGAGGCGACATCATCCCCGGAAGCGGTCTCCCCCACCGATGAAGCGGCGCTCGTTCATCAGGCACGCGACGGGAGCCGCGAGGCGTTCGGCATCCTCTATGAACGCCACCGCACGACCATCGCGCGCTACGTCGCCGCGCGCATCCGTGACTCCGCCGACTCCGAAGACCTGACGGAGGCGATCTTCGAGAGCGCGTGGCGCGCGATGGGCCGCTACCGCGAGCAGGGCGTGCCGTTCCTCGCGTGGCTCTACCGCCTCGCGCACAACCGCGTCGTCGACCATTACCGCGCGCTGCGCCCAACCGTGACACTTGTTCCGGAAGTGCACGAGAGCCTCGAAGACCCGAGCGCGCCGCTCGACGGGAACATCGATTCGGCGGACCTCCTGAAGGCGTTGCACGAACTGACGGGCGACCAGCGCGAAGTGATCGTCCTGCGTTTCATCCAGGGGATGAGCGGGCGCGAAGTTGCCCAGGCGATGGATAAGCGGGAGGACGCGGTGCGGGCGCTCCAGTTCCGCGCCCTCGCCACCCTCCGCCGCATCCTCGCCGGTGAAGAAGCCTCGTCGTAAAACTGGCTACAGAGGCATAGAGAACACAGAGAAGGGACAAGAGAATAATATTCTCCGGTCCCTCTCGCATCCTCTTCTTTTCCTCTGTGTTCTCTGTGCCTCTGTGGCTACATCCCGGTTGTGATGCCCTCGGCGTGCTCGGCGGCGGTGATGGCGCGGTCGAGGATGTCGGTGATCCGGTCGATCGTCTCCTTCTTCGTCACCAGCGGCGGCGCGAGTTGGACGATGTCGCCGGTGCGCGTGATTAAGCCGTCGCGCTCGGTCTCGCGCTTGATGCACTGGATGAAGGCGCTGTCGTTGCCCCAGCGCTCCTTCGTCTCCTTGTCCTTAACGAACTCGATTGCCCACAGCATGCCGATGCCGCGCACGTCGCCGACCGTCGGGTGCTTCTTGAGGTCGTGCAAGCCTGCCTTCCAATACGCGCCCATCGTGGCGGCACGCTCGACGAGGCCCTCGCGCTCGAAGATCTCGATGTTCTTCAGCGCGGCCGCCGCCGCTGCGGCGTGGCCACCGAAGGTGATGCCGTGCGAGATCGCGCTCTTCGCGTCCGCCGAGAATGGCTCGAAGATGCCGGGGCGCGCCACCGCTGCAGCGATCGGCGCGTAGCCGCTCGACAGCCCCTTCGCCATCGTCATCAGGTCGGGCACGACGCCGGGGGAGTGCTCCGTCGCGAAGTACTTGCCGGTGCGGCCCCAGCCGTTGATCACCTCGTCGAGGATGAGCAGCACGCCGTGCCGTTCGGTGATCTCGCGGAGCATCGGGATGTACTCCGGCACCGGCACGACCGTCCCTTGCGCTGTGCTGATCGGCTCGGCGATCACGGCGGCGACCGTCTCCGGCCCCTCGAACTCGATCATCTGCTCGACGGCCCGCGCGCACTGCACATTGCAGGAGGGGTAGGTGAGGCCGAACTCGCAGTGGTAGCAGTTCGGCCACGCGACGTGCCGCACACCCGACATCAGCGGCCCGTAATACTTCTCGTACGGCGTGCGGCTGCCGGTCAGGCTCATCGCGCCGAAGGTCGCGCCGTGGTAGGAGCCGCGCCGCGCGATCATCTTGTACCGCTTGCCATATCCCTTGAGCACCTGATACTGCTTCGCGATCTTCATCGCGGACTCAACCGCCTCCGACCCGCCGGAGCAGAAGAAGACCCGCTCCAGGTCGCCCGGTGTGAACTGCGCGATGCGCTGCGCCAGCTGCACGGCGGGGACATTCGTGAACGCGAACGAGGAGACGTAGGCCAGTTTCGCCGCCTGCTCGGCCATCGCGTCCGCAATCTCCTTGCGCCCATGCCCCGCGTTCACGACCCAGAGGCCGGAAAGCCCGTCGATGTACTGCGTGCCGTAGACATCGTAGAGGAATTCGCCCTCGCCACGGTCGAAGACGCGCATCCCTTCCTGCTCGGCCAGTTCAACCCAGTTGCGCGTGTGAATCCAGACGTGCGCCAACGCCGCTTGCGTCATCTGCTGCGGCGCGGCGCGATCGGCGTCGTACGCGGAGGCAAGTTCCTGTGGAATCAGTAAAGACATATCCCCATCGGGTACCGCGATGCCAACGCCATCTTCTATCGCCTCGCGGATGCCCGTTTTGTCATCATTCATGACTCCCACTCCTCTCTCACGATTCGATCTCCGGTGACGCGCGGCGAGTGTAGCACAGGCGACCCTGCTGGCGTGCTAGAATGCTGGCGCCCCTCGCGTCGCGCCTGCTGCTTAGCGGCGGGGGAGGGAAGGGCAATGGTACGTCCTGGTTGATGATGTCGCGTGCGGGTCAGCGGTGAGTGTTCGGTTGCGTTCCCCCTCGTCTTCGGGAGGGGGTTCAGGGGGTAGAAAGCGCATGGCGGTCACGGAGCGGGCGTCTACCGGGGAAACACCGGAAGCATTGATCGCGACGGCGGGCATGGATGCGCAGCCGCCGCCCTTGCTGCGGCGGGATGAGGATGCGCGGGCAGCCGTCGCCGAGTTGGTGCGGCTGCTCGGGCCGGAGCGGGTGCTGACCCACCCGGCGGCGCTCTTCCCCTACACGTACGACGCCTCGTTCAACTCCGAGGCGCACCCCGGTCGGCCCGATTGTGTCGTCCTCCCGCGCGACACGGCGGACGTCGTCACGGTGGTGCGGCTGGCGAACCGGTACCACGTCCCCGTTGTGCCGCGCGGTTCGGCCTCGGCGTACAGCGGCGGCGCGGTGGCGCACTACGGCGGCATCGTCATCGCGATGAATGTGATGGATCGCATCATCGAAATCGACGCCGATAACCTGCAGGTGCTCTGCCAGCCCGGCGTGATCCACGCGAACCTCAACGACGCGCTCGCGCGGTACGGCATGATTTTCCCGCCTGACCCCGGCAGCAGCAAGATCGCCAGCGTCGGCGGCATGACGGCCAATAACAGCAGCGGGATGCGCGCGGTGAAGTACGGCCCGACACTCCACTACGTCCTCGGCCTCGAAATCGTCCTGCCGACGGGTGAGGTAATCTGGACCGGCGGCGAGCACTCGAAGGCGCTCCAGTCCGTCTCCGGCCTGAACCTGACGCCGCTCTTCATCATGTCCGAGGGGACGCTGGGCGTCATCACGCAGTTGCGCCTGCGGATCATCCCGAAGCCGGAGGCGCGCGGGCTGATCGTCGCGCGGTTCGACAGCCTTGAGGACGCCGCCGAGATGACGCGCCGCATCTTCCGCAGCGGCATCCTGCCCGCCGCACTGGAGATCATGGACCGTTCCGCAATCCGCGCGGTCAACATCTACAAACCGGAACTGAAACTGATCGAGTGCGCCGCGATGCTGCTGATCGAGGCGGATGGCACCTCGGCGGTCGTCGCGGACACCGTCGGGCGCATCGAGCAGGTCGCGCGCGAGCTGGCGACGGGCGTCGAGACGGCGACGAACGCGAAAGAGATGGAGACCCTCTGGGCGGGGCGGGCGGCGCTCGGCGCGGCCTCGTCGCTCGTCGTCGCGGGCGGCACGCGCGTCGGCATGGGGGAAGACATCTGCGTCCCCCTCAAGGACATGCCCGCGACGCTGCGGAAGATCGCCGAGGCGGCGGAGAAGCGGCAGGTCGCGGTCGTCCTCTACGGCCACATTGGCAGTGGCAATGTCCACAGCGCGATCGTCGTCCATCACACCCCGGAGGAGATCGAGCGCGCGAAACTGCTGACCGAGGACATCCACACCCTCGCGCTCGAGTATCGCGGCACGACGAGCGGCGAGCATGGCATCGGCGTCGTCCGACGCGACTACGCGGACGCCGAACTCGGCGCGGCGGTCGCATTGATGCGCCAGATGCAGCGCGCGTTCGACCCGAACGGCATCATGAACCCCGGCAAGAAGCTCCCATTCGCACCGGTGGAGGGTCAGGCGACCGCGAGTGCCTCATAGGGCAAATTACCAGACAGAATCATACGGAAAATCACGATTTAGCGGCCTACGCCCCACCACGGGGCGTTTTCCGTGAAAAGGCAATCTCCTCCGCCTTGTGCGGTGCGAAAGCACGACCGCTGCACCTCTGCCGCGAGGGTCTTGCACTTCCGGTCCTACGCTGTAGCCGGTGTTATGGAGTCATTGCATGGCGATTTGCCGGAATCGCTCGCGCTCCGCGCAGTCACCCGTCTCGTAACCATCGATGCACCCGCCCGATACCGGCAGATAGATTTGTCATGCTTCGAGGGAGGTGGGGAATGTCCGCAACGGTCGATAGGGGAGGGTTCATCAGATTACAGAGTGAAGAATGAGAGCGACATATCGCAAGACCAACCATCACAGCTGATAACATCGAGTATCCCATGGTGCACCTCGCGTCACCGTGAGATGCGGGCAGGCAGGTGGACTTTTTGGTGCGGGGGTTGCCTGACATGCACCGGGCGCTACCTTGCTCACGGTCAAGTATCATCGATGTCCGATCCCGGGAGCGACCTATTTTCCACTGTCTCTCTGATCACGCGATGCGCTCCGCGTTTGTAATTACCCCGGAATCATGCGACAAAATCAAACATATCCTTCATGAACAAATTATCTTGGAGGGGAGGGGAGTGATTCGAGT
>JBBSII010000369.1:0-5058 GCA_038232175.1 Thermomicrobiales bacterium | reverse complement strand
CAGGTCGCGGTCGGTGTCTGGGTGGGCAACAATGACAACCACCCCATCCTGAACCGGGATGGCGTGGAGACGGCGGGGCCAATCTGGAACGAGTTCATGCGCCTGATTCACGATCATGAGAAAGCGCCGCAATTGCTCGTTGGCCCCGATGGGAATCTGCCCGCCAAAGAGTTCTACCGGCCCACGAACGTTGTTGATGGCGACTCGTGCAGCGCCACCGGGCACAAGCCAGTGCGGTTCGGATCGACGACGAAGGACCTTTTCGTCAAGGGCAAGGAACCGACGCGCGACTGCGGGGAACTCGACGAGCGCGAGCAGCGCGAACTCGCCGAGGCGTGGGCCGATTTCACCAAGGACCCGTCGCTCCTCGCGAATGACACCCCCACCCCGATAAGTAAGACGTCCGCCCCCAGGAAAGTCGAGTTCGGGCAGTACACGAGCGCGGGTTCGGCAAAACTGTCGGCGTACTTCAGCGCGACGGACGCCAAGTATCGCCCCAAAGGCGCGCGCTCATTCGCCCCTTCAGGCCCTTCAGCCCCTTCAGCCCCTTTGGCCCCGGCGCCCGTGCGGCGCGCCCCCATCGCAACGCTACCAAGCGGAACGACGCCGCCGGGGCGGAGTGTCGTCACGCAAGCACCCGGCCAAACCGGGAACGCAGCGCCGACGCAAGCGCCCGCACCGGCGCAGCCCAGCTCGCGGCTACCCACGCCGGTTATCCGGCCCGCCCCGACCCAGCGCCCGTGATTGTGCATGTCTGACGATGTATTTGCCCGATGAGTCTGGGACTCAGTGCGGTTGGTTTTCTCGCGACGTTGACGTTGATTCTTTGGCGACCGCGCGGCATGAACGAGGCAGTCGCGGCGGGGATCGGTGCGGCCTTCGCGCTCGCCGCCCGCCTCGTCTCGCTCCGCGATGTCGCCCGGATTTTTCACGACACCGCGAATGTGCTCCTGTTCCTGATCGGCATGATGGTCATCACCGGCTTCGCCGAGCACGCGGGCGTCTTCGACGCGCTCGCCGTGACAGCGGCACGCACCGCGCGCGGCAGCGGGCGTCTCCTGCTCGTTAATGTCTTCCTGCTCGGCGCGCTGATCACCGCGTTCCTCTCGCTCGATGTGACGATTATTGTGCTGACGCCCATCGTCTATGTCGTCGTCGATCGGCTGGCGATCGATCCACTGCCGTATCTCTTCGCGTGCGCGTTCGTCGCGAACACGGCATCGCTCTTCCTCCCCGTCTCGAACCTCACGAACATCCTCATGTACGACCTGCTCGGCTTATCGTTCACGCGGTTCGCCCTCCTGATGTTCCTGCCAAATGTCGCGGCGCTGCTCGTGAATGTTGGCGTCTTCCTCGTCATTTTTCGCGCGCGTATCCCGCGACGCTTCGATGCCGCCGGACTCACCGACGCGGATCACGGGAGTGACTTTCATCTCGCGTCGGTCGCGTTGGTCATGACATTAGTCGCGCTCTTCATCTTCGGCTTCCTCTCGCTCCCCCTCGCGATCCCGGCCCTTGTGGGCGCGGGCGTCGTCGGCGTGGTTGGCCTCGTTCGCCGCACGGTGAGCGTTCGCGCAACCGTTGGGTATGTCTCATGGTCGTTGTTTCCGTTCGTCATCGCGATGTTCATCGTCATTCGTGGCGTCGAGCGCGCGTGGCTACCGCATGTTTCGCACATCCCGACCGGCAAGGATTTCCTCACCCTTGCCGCCGTGACCTTCGCGACCGCTGTTGGCGCGAATGTCGTCAACAATATCCCGATGGTCGTCGCGATGATCGCGCTGCTCCGGTCGGTCACGAACCCAATCCCGGAGCACATTGCCTTCGCGACGCTGATCGGCACGAACATCGGGCCGAGCGTGTTGACCATCGGGTCGCTCGCGACGATGCTGTGGCTCGCCATCGTGCGAAAACGCGGGGTGACGGTCTCCAGCCTGAACTATCTCAGAGTCGGCATCATCACGACACCGCCGATGCTCGCCGCCGCGACGTTCGCCCTCTGGGTGATGGTGCGGCTCGTCGGGAAATAGCGCTTTCGGGAGCATCGCGCAATAATTGACAGGTTGCTACGTCAATGCTACGCTTCGTCGCGCTACACGGGTCATTCTGCGGAAGTTTCGACGCACGCGGTCACGCGCGCCGCGCGGCGCTCCGCGATTATCCCTGCATGGTGTCCCGGTCGGTATTTGTGCAAAAGGAGACGAGCATGAGGCGGCTTCTCGTTCCGATCATTGTTGTTCTTGCCCTCGTGTTGACCGCGTGCGGTTCCTCGTCATCCTCGACGGCGACCTCCGCACCGGCAGCGACGAAGGCCCCCGCTGCGACAACGGCGGCAGGTTCCGCATCGGCACCCACGGCGGCGCCCGCAACGGGTGCGGCGACGCAGCCGGCGGCGAGCGCGGCGACCGGAAACACCGCCCCCGCCGCGCTATCCGGCCAGCCAATCCCGATTGGCCTCGCGATCGCGACGACAAGCAATGTCGCGCTCCTCGGTGAGGAAGAGAAGAACGGCGGCTTGCTCGCCGAGAAGTTCTTCAATGACCGCGGCGGCGTCAACGGTCGCCCGATCAAGGTCATATTGCAGGACACGGCGGGCGACGAGCAGGGCGCGATCAACGCCTTCCAGTCGCTCATCTCGAAGGACAAGGTCGTCGGCATTGTCGGCCCGACGCTCTCGCAGCAGGCGTTCGCGGCGGATCCGGGGGCGGATAAGGCGAAGGTGCCGGTGATCGGGCCGTCCAATACCGCGAAGGGCATCCCGCAGATCGGCGAGTACATCACGCGCGTCTCCGCGCCGGTCTCAGTCGTCGCGCCGAACTCGATCAAGCAGGCGCTGAAGATCAACCCGAACATCAAGAAAGTCGCCGTCTTCTACGCGCAGAATGACGCATTCAGCGTCTCCGAGACCGAAGTATTCCAGGCGACCGCGAAGTCGAGCAACCTCGAAGTGACGACGGTGCAGAAGTTCCAGACGACCGACACGGACTTCCAGACGCAGGCGACGAACGCGCTGGCGACGAAGCCCGATCTCGCTATCGTCTCCGGCCTCGCGGCGGACGGCGGCAACCTCGTCAAGCAACTGCGCGAACTCGGCTTCAAGGGCGTCATCATCGGCGGGAACGGCCTCAACACGGCGGCAATCTTCGCCGTCTGCAAGGCGAATTGCGATGGCATCCTCATCGCGCAGGCGTACAGCCCGGAGTTGAAGAACGACATCAACACCGCATTCAAGGCGGTGTACACCGAGCAGTTCAAGAAGGACCCGCCGCAGTTCGCCGCACAGACATTCACCGGCATTCAGGTCTTTGTCGATGCATTGAAGTCGCTCGACAATAAGAGCAAGATCGCCAACATGTCGATCGACGACCTGCGCGTGGCGCTCAACAAAGAGGCGCACGCTGGAAAGTACAGCACCCCACTGGGTGACATCTCCTTCGATCAGGACCATGAACTCGTTCAGAAGGATTCCTACGTCGCCCAGATCAAGATGAATCCCGATGGCGTGACAGGGAAGTTCGTCTTCCTTACCTAACCGCGCACCGAACGACGTGCCGCGCCTCTCCTCACCGAGAGGCGCGGCCACGCATCGTGCTGTCCCCGCTCTCCGGGAGACCGTGAGACATTTTGGGCAGGATATGACGACAGGGGTGGTCGCCGTTGACGCACTTCATTCAATCACTCCTCAACGGGCTGTCGATCGGCAGCGTGTACGCGATCTTCGCGCTCGGCTATACGCTCGTCTTTTCCATCCTCGGCATCATTAATTTCGCCCACGGCGCGATCTTCACCCTCGGCGCGTACTTCACGTATGTGCTCACGGGGGCGGCCTTCGGTTCGAATGGCGTGCTCGCGTCCAGGGCGCTGCCGTTTGGCCTTGCCTTTTTTCTCGCGATCCTCATCGGCTGCCTCCTTGCGGGTTGTGCCGCCGTCCTGATCGAACGGCTCGCCTTCCGTCCCCTGCGGCGGCGCGGCGCGGATCGCCTCCTGTCGCTCGTATCGAGCCTCGGCGTCGCAATCGTCATCGTCAATCTCATCCAGTACCTCGTCGGCGCGGAAATCTACACCTATAAGGACAAGCTCACCGGCGGCCTGCCCGCTGCGGTCAATTTCGGCAATGAGAGCAGCCCGATCCCGATTCGCACGGTGCAGATCGTCATCTTCATCGTCGGCGTCATCATCCTCGCCGCACTGACGTACCTGATTAACTACACGAAGATCGGCAAGGCGTTGCGCGCGGTCGCGGAGGACGCGACGACTGCCAGCCTGCTCGGCGTGAACACCGACCAGCTGATTATGTTCACGTTCTTTCTCAGTGGTTTCCTCGGCGGCCTGGCGGGCACGCTCGTCGCGTCGAGCGTCAGCATCAAAGGGCCATACTTCGGCATCGAGTTCGGCCTCAAGGGCCTCGCGGTGATCGTGCTCGGTGGGCTGGGCGATATTCCCGGCGCGGTCGTTGGTGGCCTCGTCCTCGGCCTTGCGGAAGCGTTTGTGCCGGCGGATTTGTCCGCGTACAAAGATGGCGTGGCGTTCGCGCTGCTCTTTGCCGTCCTGTTGTTCCGGCCGCAGGGGTTGCTGGGCCGCGCGCAAGTACAGAAGGTCTGAGGCGTGCACGATGCCTGATTTCATCCAGACCTACAGCAACGTGATCGTCTCGATGGTCTTCGCCGCGATGCTCGGCCTCTCGTTGTACCTCCCGCTGATGGCGGGCCAATTGTCGCTCGCCAGCCCCGGCTTCTACGCCCTCGGCGGGTATACGGCGGCGATTTTCTCCACAAAAGTTGTGCACGTCGCGGCGGGCGCCCACTTCCCGATCCCGTATCTGCTTCTGGAAATGCTGATCGCGGGCGCGTTGTGCGCGGCGCTTGCGGTCGTTGTCGGCATCCCCGCGCTCCGATTGCGCGGCATCTATCTCGCCCTCGCGACGATCGCGTTCGTCGAAATCCTGCGCGTGCTCTCCTTGAACCTGAAGATCACGGGCGGCGCGGTCGGCATCTTCAAGATTCCGCAGCCCTTCGACTCGAAGTTGCAGTACCTCTGGGTCGGCCTGCCGATGCTCAT
>JBBSII010000368.1:0-5134 GCA_038232175.1 Thermomicrobiales bacterium | reverse complement strand
GTCCGTCGGCACGCCCTCCTTGACGCCGGGGACGGGCGCGCCATCGAGCGAATGCTTGTCCCGCCCGGTGGCGACGTAGCCGCGCGGGCGGGTGAAGATGACCAATCCCTGACCCGGCAGCGGCGCATCCTCGAACAGGCGCATCGAGACGACCGAGGACGACCGTGGAAAGGGCGACCGGAAGAAGTGGCGCATCGGCCCGCCCGGTTGCTGCACGACGAACTCGTACTGCGCGGTCGGCTGCCCGGTGAATGGCCCCCACGCGCCGTCCGCGCCCGTCGTCCCCTGATACACGGGCGCGCCACGACGCACACCGGTGGCGGGGTCAGTGTCGAAGACGGCGACGCCCACACCCGCGACGCCGAGATTCGTCGGCACCTTGTTCTCGTAGCCCGTGACGAGGCCGGAGAGGCGGACGCTCGGCTCCGGCGTAATTTCCATTTTCGCGGCACCCCCGGTGATGAAACGGAACATCTCCGCGAAGGCGCGCGCGCTAAACGCCGTCTCGCGGTGGTCGATCCCTTCGAGCACGACGTTCGTCGCGCCTTGAAGCGCCGGGGCGTCGTAGCCGATGTTCGACGGGGAGCCCGACGCCAGCGTGGGCTGGGCGAACTTGTCGAACTTGTCGCTGCGGATCGTCATGAAGGTGACGCCGGGGACGACCTCGCTCCCCGCGTTGAGCGCCTGCATGAAGCGGCTCGCGCCGTTGAACTCGCTGTTGCTCCCCGGCGTGGTAAAGACGCCGTGGTTGACGCCGCCGCCGAGCACGATGTGGCTGACCTTCGCCGCGCCGCCATTCTTGACGAAGTTGCGGATCGAGTTCGCGCCGCGTGAGTTGCCGATCAGGATTAACTGCGGCGCGCCGGTCTGCGCGAGCACGGCATCGACCCGCGCTGTGAGTTGGGCGCGCTGCTCGTCCGTGCCGGAGCGGCCCGGCTGTGGCACCGTGTCATCGTCCCGCCCGGTCGGGTACGGGTAGTCGATCGTGAAGAGCCGCTCGCGCGGGTAGCCGTTCGACTCGAACCGCCAGAGCGTCGTAATCCAGAGCGCCGAGGAATCGCCGTTGCCGTGCACGAACAGAATGGGTGTCGGCGCGCTCGCGGGACTCGCCGTTGCCGCAACGCGCGATGATGTCGCCGATGTGGCAACCGCCGTGGCAGCCGACGGAGCAGCCAACGTGGGGGCTGCTGTGGGGGCGGTGCTCGCCGGGGGTGGCACGGTCTGGGGCGCGGTTGGCGACGTGCTTGTGGGCGTCGAACCACCGCACGCGGCGAGGAGCGGGGGGAGCACCACCCCGGACAGCCCGGTGATTGCCCCGCGACGCACCAACGCGCGCCGTGATATGCGGGTATCCATTCCATCGTGTGCGTGCATGATGCATTTCCCCTTCCCTGTGCGTCGTAGTCGCTCTGTCGCTGATCTTGCTTCGGGTGGCGGCGGGCTGCAGCCTGCCGCCACCGATTCTCAGTTGCCTTGTTGATTGTCGCATATCTTCTTGTGCACCCGCCTGATGTGACGATTCCCCCTTCGTGTACAATGTAGCGAATGGGGCTATGCGTGAAGAAGCATATCGAGGGGAGCAAGCGATGGCAGGGGAACCGGCGATGCGTTTCGTGCGGTACGCGGACAGTGGGACGGCGCGGTACGGCGTGCTCGATGGCGACACCGTCCACAGCGCGACGGGCGACCCGTTCAGCGGGGGTCTGACGGCGGGCGCGGCGGTCGGCGCGTTGGGGAGCATGACGCTCCTGCCGCCGGTGCAGCCGGGGAAGATTATCGCCATCGGCCTGAACTATCAGAGCCACATCACGGCGGACGCGCCGGGCGTCGAGAAGCCGAAGTCGCCGATCTCGTTCCTCAAGCCACAAACGTCGCTGATCGGCAGCGGCGCGGCGATCCACCTGCCGCCGGAGATGCAGAACGTCGAGTACGAGGCGGAAGTCGGCTTCGTCATCGGCAGGCGCGCCCGGTACGTCAAGGAGGCGGATGCGTACGACTACATCCTCGGCCTGACCTGCGCGAACGATGTCTCCGCGCGGGACGTGCAATTCTCGGACAACCAATGGATGCGCGCGAAGGGGTTCGACACCTTCACGCCCCTTGGCCCGTGTGTCGCGATGGGCTTGCGTGCGGAAGGATTGAAGCTGACGGGTGCGCTCAATGGCGCGGTGCGGCAGGAGGCGAGCACGGACGATCTGATCTTCTCCGTGCCGTTCCTCGTGCAATTCCTTTCCCGCTTCATGACCCTCGAACCGGGCGATGTGGTGATCACCGGCACCCCGGCGGGCGTCGGCAAACTCGCCCCCGGCGACACCTATGCGATCACCCTCGAAGGCGTTGGCACGCTGACGAACCCGTGCGTCGCGGAAGAGTATAAGGACTAAGGACTTAGGACTTAGGACTAAGTGGGGAACGAATCTACCTTAGTCCTTAGTCCATAGTCCTTAGTCCTCCCGAAGGGAGGGCGCGTGCAATCGGAATGGGCCGACGACGGGGGCGATTCGCTCGGTAGGTTCGATCTCGGCGGGGCGTGGGACTCGGTGCTCGCCACCGAGGGGTTTGTCGTGGGCATCGAGGTCTCCGGGCGCGGCCAGCGGGTGGCGGTGGCGAACCTGCGCGGCGAGATCGTCGAGCGGACGCCGCTTGAGGGCGACGCCTCACTCTCGGCGGACGAACTCCGGCTCCGGCTCCGCAACCTCGTGCGGGAGACGCTGGCGAAGGCGAGCATTCCCACCGACCGCGTCGTGCGGATCGGCATCGCCTTCGGGGGGCCGGTGGACGCGGGGCGCGGCGTGATCCTCTACTCGCCGCGTACGCCGGGGTACGACAACCTCCCCATCGCCGCCGTGCTCGAAAACGACCTGAAGGTGCCGACCTTCCTTGACAACGACGCGCGCGCCGCCGCCCTCGGCGAGGCGATCTTCGGCGCGGGGCGGGGGGAGGAGCACATCATTTATGTCCATCTCGGCACGGGCGTCGGCGGCGGGATCATCCTCAACGGGCAGTTGCAGCAGGGCGTGACGACGACGGCGGGCGAGATCGGCAACGTGATCGTCAACCCGGACGCGCCCGGTGGCGGCGGCCGACCGGGGCGGTTGGAGGCGTACGCATCAGCGCGGGCGATCACGCAGCGCGCGCGGGAGCGAGCGACCGCAGCGGGGGGCGAAAGCGTCCTGCTCGGACTAGAAACACTAACACCGAAGCGCGTCTTCGAGGCCGCGCGCGACGGGGATGCTGCGGCGCAGGCAACAGTGGACGAATCGGTGCGGATGCTCGGTCTCGCCCTGGCGAACCTCGTGACGACGCTCAATCCGGGTGTGATCATCGTCGGTGGGCAGGTCGCGGAGGCGGGGCCGCTCCTCTTCGAACCGCTGCGCTCCACCATCCGCCAGTACGCGATGGATGTCCCCGGTCGCGCCGTCCGCATCGCCCCCGCCGAACTGAAGGCGGACGCCCCCCTCGTCGGCGCGGTCGCCATGGCCCTGCAAAGCCTCAATCGATAAAGCAATACATTGAACCGCGAATACTGCCCAGAGGGCACCCGGAAGGGCGCGAAGAGGGGACGAGAAGAAGGAATCTGAAACTCTTCTTCTTCTTTGCGTTCCTTCGCGTCCTTCGCGCCTTCGCGGTTCAAAGAATCAGACGAGGAGTGAGCGGTGGGGATGACGGTGGCGGTGGATTGCACGGGTGGCGACGATGGTGAAGCGCCGAATGTGGCGGGGGCGGTGCAGGCGGCGAAGGATTTCGGCATCGCGGTCGCGCTCGTTGGGAAGCCGGAGCGGATTCGCGCGGAACTGGCGAAGCACGCGACGGACGGGCTGAACCTCCCGGTCATCGAGGCGCAGGACGAAGTGGAGATGGAGGAGCACCCGGCACAGGCCGTCCGCCGCAAGCCGCAGGCGTCGATCAATGTCGCGATGAAGGCGGTGAAGGTGGGCGAGGCGGGCGCGATGGTCTCCGCCGGCAACAGTGGCGCGACGATGGTCTCCGCGCTCTTCCACCTCGGTCGCATCGACGGCATCGACCGCCCGGCCATCGGCGCGATCATGCCGACGCTCGCGGGTGACCTCCTGCTGATCGACGCGGGCGCGAACACGGAGGTGACGCCCGCGTACCTTGTGCAGTTCGCGCAGATGGGCAGCATCTACATGCGCACGGTGCGCGGCGTCGCGCGGCCCCGCATCGGCCTCCTCTCGTCCGGCGAGGAGGAGAGCAAGGGGACAAAGATCGTCCAGGAGGCGCACCAACTCCTCAAGGCAACGCCGGATATCCACTTCGTCGGCAATGTCGAGGGGAAAGATCTCCCCAAAGGCGCGTGCGATGTCTGCGTGACGGACGGCTTTACCGGCAACGTCGCGCTCAAGACGGCGGAGGGGACGGCGTCGTTCATGGGGACGATCCTGCGGCGGGAGATGACGAAGAGCCTGCCGCGCAAGGTCTTCGCGGCGATGCTGCGCCCCGCCTTCCGCGCGATGCGTGACGAACTCGATCCCTCACGGGAGGGCGGCGCGCTCCTGTTCGGCGTCGATGGCGTCGCTGTCATCGCGCACGGTCACTCCGATGCCCGCGCTATCCGCAACGCCATCCGCGTCGCGAAGGAGTGCGTCGATGGCAAGGCGGTCGAGGCAATCCGGGCGTTGAATGCGGGAAGCAATGAGAAGCAATGAGAAGCCAGAAACCAGAAGCCAGAAATCAGAAGAGGGCCGCATTTCCATCTGGCTTCTGGCTTCTGGCTTCTGGCTTTTCCACCGAGGGGTAGACCATGATGTTCACCGATGAAATCCGTACCCTGCTCGATCTGCCGCGCGTCGGGGCGCTGGCGACGATCAACCCGGACGGGACGCCGTTGCTCACGCCCGTCTGGTACGCGCGGGACGGGGACGAACTCTGGCTCGTCATCGGGCCGAACAGCCCGAAAGCGCGCAACATGCGCCGCGATCCGCGCGTCACGTTCGTGGTGATGGATGCGAGCGGGTATACGTACGTCACGGTTCGGGGCCATGCCCGCCTCGCATCGCAACCCGACATGGAACGGACCCGCGCGATGGCGAACCGGTATCTTGGGGAGGAAGCGGGAGGACGGTTCGTGGAGCGCGACTACATCAAGGAAGAGATTGTCTGCCGGATTGTGCCT
>JBBSII010000367.1:0-5142 GCA_038232175.1 Thermomicrobiales bacterium | reverse complement strand
CCCGGGACGCGTCGCTTTGGTGCCTAATTCTCCGCATTCCATCCAGCGTGCCGGTGTGCCAGCACCGAGATCGCGCATCTCCAGGTAGCGTCTCCCGCTGATCCACTCCTCCGACTGCTCCACGCACAGCGCCGTCACCAGTCGCAGACATGCCTCCACGTTCGGGAAGATGCGTACGACCCGCGTGCGGCGCTTGATTTCTTCGTTCAAACGCTCCATTCCATTCGTGGTGCGTATCCGTGCCCGGTGCGCCAAGGGGAAGGCGAGACAGGCAAGACAATCCTCCACTCCTTCCTCGATCAGCCGCGCGACCGCCGGATGGGTCCGTTCCCACCGTGCCGCCATCGCTTCGGCCGTCACCATCGCCTGTTCCCGCGTCGTTGCCGCGAAGATCGCTCGGAGGTCTTCCGCGAGTTCCGCGCGTCGTCCTGCCCCCACCATCTTGACCATCTCGCGCGCGAAGTGGACCTGGCACCTTTGCCAGCTCGCACCTTGGAAATCCCGATCTATCGCCGCTTTCAGCCCCTTGTGCGCATCGCTCGTCACCAATCGCACCCCACTCAGACCGCGCGCCTTGAGATCTGCAAAGAGGTGATGGTACGTCGCTTCGCTCTCGGTGTCGGCGACTGCGACCACGAGGATTTCCCGATGCCCATCCGCTCGGACACTGGCGACGATGAGCACGCCTTGGCTGACTATCCTACCGTCCTGCCGGACATGTTCGTAGCGGGCATCCACGCTCAGATACGGATACGTTGTCTCGGTCAGGGGCCGGTGGCGCCATGCGTCCAACTCTGCGTCTAGTTGCCCGGCCAACTCCGAGACGAGGCTTTTCGAGAAACTCGTCCCGCACAGTACTTCGGTAATCTCGCGCACTTTGCGCGTCGAGACGCCCTCCACGTACATCTCCATGAGGGCGAGCACCAAGGCTTTCTCGTTGCGTTGATAGCGGGCGAAGAGTTGCGTCGAGAATCCGCCTGCATCTATCGGGCAGATTTGCCAACATCCCAACATGCTCGACGGCTCCTCTGAGCAAGCACGAGTGGGTCGTGCTACATATAAATGGAGATGAGTGAGGCGCAGGAAGCGCGAGTAGGCGGGATAATCTCGGTAGTGCCAAATCGCCAGTCAATTGCGGCATGACCCACGAGAAAACAGGGTCGCTATCATAAGATGCCATGTCCTCGCACCCGGAATATGAACAGCCATTTTTCAGCCCTTTGGTGGTGATAATAGGCTCTATCGGCCCTTGCGCGTCTGACGACTCCCATTGGGCGACGCCAATCATTTTTCCCCTTGACGGCAAGGAAGATCGGTTCAGCTCACGTCGCAAGCGACGCATCCCGGACCACGGTGGTTGACGGGAAAGAACATTTGTGCCACGGTTTGCACGATGCACAAACGCCACGAAGGAGAACCCGTATGACGGACACTACCGACGCTCAAGCGCAACTTGCTCGTCCCACTTCCACGCACGCAACGCTCGATGATTGGATTGCCCGCGAGGCGACTCCGTTCTCGGTCGATTCGCCCACGACCTTCAACGCCACCGTCGACGCGGTGATCGCCTCGCTCGGTGACGCGGTGGAACTGCTTGGCTTCGGAGAAGCGCTCCACGGCGGGGAGGAGATCCTCATTCTCCGCAACCGGCTCTTCCAGCGTCTGGTGGAGGCACATGGCTACAGCGCCATTGCCATCGAGAGCAGTTTCCCACGGGCACGCATTGTGAATGAGTACGTGGCCGGTCGCGGTGCGGCATCCTCTGAGGAGATCCAATCTACAGGATTTGCTCACGCCTTTGGCGCGCTTGCGGCGAATCGTGAACTTGTTGAGTGGATGCGGCAATACAATGCCGATCCTGCTCACCAGGTCAAACTCCAGTTTTACGGCTTCGACATTCCGAACGGAACGATAGGAATTGGCAGCCCCCGGCAAGTGCTCACGTTCGCTCTCGAGTATCTCTCGTCAGTCAACAGCATGACAGGGCAAGAACACCGTCAGCGGATTGACTCCCTCCTTGGACAGGACGCCCAGTGGGAAAACCCTGCAGGAATGATTGACCCGACAAAGTCCATCGGGCTTTCACCCGATGCAGCCGCGCTACGGATCGAGACGGAGAATCTCATCACCGAATTCCGGACTCGCCGTCCTGAGTTGGTCGCCGGGAGCAGTCAGGATCAGTATTTGGAAGTGCTCCATTACGCCTCAGTGACGCGGCAATTGCTGAACTTTCACGCCGCGTTAGCGGCGCGTACATCAGGAGGGCCACCTGACACTATTCTCGGTGTCCGTGACGCGTTGATGGCGGACAATCTGGCATACACCGTCGCGCGGGAGCGTGGCCGAGGGAAAGTGCTGGCCTTCGCGCACAATAGCCATCTGCAACGCGGCAAAGCCGTCTGGCCGGGACAGAAATACTGGGGAACCGACGATCCGTGTTCCTGGTGGCCAGCGGGCGCACACCTCAGTGAGATGTTCGGCGCGCACTATGCCGTGATCGGTTCGGCAGTCGGCGTTTCTAATGCCAATGGCATCGGCCAGCCCGAAACCGGCACGCTTGAGGAGCGTCTGACCGCCGTGCCGGGGCCAGTGCGGTTCATTCCAACACACAACGGCCAGGGGCTTCCCACTGCGGCAATCGCCGCGCTGCCGACACGCACCGGCAGCATGAAGAACCCGACCTACGTCGCACTCACGCCGCAAAGCTTCACCGATTTCGACTGGCTAGCTGTCCTCGATTCAACGATATACAACCGCGGTGGCCCGCCGCTGCAACAGTGGGACGCCAACCCCGAGCAGTAAAACGCTTCGACGTTCTGGCGGCCGTCAGTACGGCGGCGGCGGGACGTTCGTGCATACGCTTACTCTTCGGGCGGCGTCAGCAGGATATCCTCCACATTAGCAATGTACGATGATGTTCCCTTGCGTCGTGCGTCTGAACTCCCATAGTGCGGCGCGCACGCCATTCGGCGCTAGGTTCGGCCTTCTCGCAGCATGCCGACCGCTTTGGCGATGCGTCGCTGCCGCGTCTCGGCGGTTCTGGCTCCCGTAATCGAGAGCACGTACCGCCGCTTGTTGCTATAGGACAATCCGCCGAAGAACTGCTTCGCATCCGCGTCCTGTTCCAGCGCGTCCGTGAAGTCGGGCGGCGCGATCACCTCGCGCGGCTCGGTGTCGCGTTCGATGTCGACATCCACCGTGTCGCCGGCGGTGACACCGGCGCTCGTGCGGTTCTCCGCGCTGACGCCGAGCATGAACTCCCCGCCCATCGGCGCTACGCTGCTGCGGTAACTGTGACCGTTGATCGTGACGCGAACCGGTGGCCGCTTGCTCGGCCCGAGGCTCGCGACGACCTCCTCCGGGACGCGGATACCGGTGGCGGTCTTGCCATGAAGCTGGATGATGGCACGGAATCGCATAACATCCTCCTATTAGGAACGGCCCGGATTATCATGTCGAAGGGGTTCTCGGCCTGGCCGTTTCAAACTTTCACATCGGGGAGCCCGGTCATCAACCGTGCCGCCATCGCCGAGACCCATGCCCAGCCGAGCACCACCGCGACCGTGAAGGCGAGGATGACGAAGGTCATGATGACTCCAGAGCTATTGGACCCTGCGGCAATGCCGGAGAAGGCCGCGAAGTAGACCACGCCGGTCGCCACGGAGTACGCCGCCCATCCCCGAAGGCCTCGGGCGGCGAACCGGCGGGCGAACAGGAAACACGCCGCGATCAGCGCGAGGAACCCGATCCCGCCGCAGATGAGATGCAGCATGCCATGCCAACTGACGACGCGGGCGTCAGCCGGTGTCCCGGGTGGGAAGCCGAGGGCCGGATCGGCGACGAAGAATCCGGCTCCTATCAAACCGAGCCCATAGACGCCGATGAGCTTTGTTCCCCGCTTCTCGCCTCTGCCGCCGCGTATTCGCTGCTGCATCCCGACCGCGCCCGCCATGGTCAGTAGGCCGGTCGTGATGAGCATGGCGATATGAATCCACCCCCCGTTCCCGTTGCTCATCAGGCTGAGATCGTGACGTGTCATATCGAACCCGGGGCGAGTGAGGATTTCGATCGCGCCCACGAGGATATAGAGCGGGCCCGCGACCACGCCGCAGGCCAGCAGCGCACGAGTCAGGCGGGTGGCCATGGCGGCGGATGGGCCGGAAGCGCCAGCACGCAGTGTGGGAATCTTCTGCATCGGGACGGTGTTCATGGAATCTCTCTCCGATCATGCATGGAATCCGAATGCGGATATGCGTCGTGTTCGTGCACTTGGTGGGCGCACCCGCTCCCGCGTGCGGTCTCCGCTTACACGGCGCTCGCTGCGTGCTGGAGGAGCCTGGCCAGCAGGTCATAATCGACCGCCTGCCCTTGCCTGATTGATCGTCTTCCGCTCGGGAGGCCCAGGCTCGAACAGCCCTTCGGGGGCGTCGAGCGCGGCGGCGTTGAAGATGATGAGGGTAACCGCGCCCTTCGGGGCGTTGAGCACGCAGGCGTACGTGCCGTCCTTCAAATAATGCGGTTGCCATACTGGAGCCGTTCGGCTACCTTCGGGATGGCTTGGTGGACCATCTGATGCAACGACTGACACACCTCGGCCTGCCAGGGCTGACCGATGTTGCTGATGTAGCCAGTGACCTCTTGACTCATCGTTCCTTCTCCTCGTTCGGTTCGTTCAACCCAGCGTCGCTACGCGCGTGGCCCAGGGGCGAGTCTCCCCGCTGCCGGGCCGGACGCCCCTATGCACGGGGCCGAGCGCGGCCCGGCCCCGCGCGGCGTATTACATGCCTGCTGGCGCGTACGTCAGGTGGAGAACGCCCGTACTGAACGTCTGCGAGTCCACGAGGCCGAGGGCCACCTGATCGCCTCCGTCCGGGAAGAGGCGCTTCCCGCTGCCCACGACGATCGGGTGGACGAGCAGGTGGAGTTCGTCAAGGACGTTGTCGCGCAGCAGCGACCGGACGAGGGTGGCGCTGCCGGTGATGCCGATATCCTTGCCAGGCTGCTGCTTCAGTTTGGTGAGTTCCTCGGCGACGTTGCCCTTGATCAGCGTCGAGCTCTGCCATTCCACCGTGTCCAACGTGGTGGAGACGACGAGCTTGAGTGTGTTGTTCATCTGGGCCGCGACCGGGTCGTCAGCGCCTG
>JBBSII010000366.1:0-5162 GCA_038232175.1 Thermomicrobiales bacterium | reverse complement strand
TCCGTGGCGCTCTGGAACCGCTGATCCGGGTCCTTCTGCATCAGGCGATCAACGATGGCGACGAGGGCGGAGGGTGTGTTGGGCCGTACCTGCGCCAGCGGTGTCCGTCGGCGGGCGAACGGCTCCCCGACAATCATCTCGTACAGCACGAGGCCGAGACTGTACAGGTCGCTGCGGCCATCGATGTACCCGAAGCCGCTCGCCTGCTCCGGACTCATGTAGAGCGGCGTGCCGGGGTGCCCCGTCGCGACCTGCGTGCGCTGGCTCTCGGTGCCGACCTGCGCGATGCCGAAGTCGCCAACCTTCGCGTTGCCGCGCCGCGAGATCATGATGTTCGCCGGCTTCAAGTCCCGGTGGACAATGTCCGCCTCGTGCACGACCTCAAGGCCGCGCGCGACATCGAGGCCGATGGCGACGGTGCGCTCGATGGGCAGTTCGCCGACCTGCGCGAGCAGGTCGCGCAGGTTCGTGCCGTCCACATACTCCATCACGAGGTAGGTGTTCTGGTCCGCGTCGATGCCCATCTCGTAGACGGTGACGACGTTCGGGTGGGTGATCGCGCCGCCCGCCCGCGCCTCGCGCCCGAACCGGTCCAGATACCGCTGGAAGACGTCGGGGTCGGTGGCGTTGCGCGTCGCCAGCAACTCCTTGACCGCGACGGAGCGACGCAGGCGGGTGTCCGTCGCGAGATAGACGCGCCCGAACGCGCCCTCTCCGATCACGCGCTCAACGCGATACTTCCCATCGAGGAGGACCGTTGCTGCGTTCCCCTCCACATGCGTCTCCTCGTTCTCATTTAGCGGGTTCGCATTCGATCCCGGTCGTTCGCTCACCATGGCGTCGTTCCTCCGCCCTTCCTCCCGGTGCACAGCATTCTCTCGCCGCGCACTACCCCAGTGTCCGATCTGCCCCAGGAATATTCTCGTGTGCAATCGTCCGCCCGCCGGGCGAACAAACACCGTATACTACGATGCTACGGTGGGCATGATGATGGGGTTCATGATGCCGCAGCCGCCCCGTAGTGTCAACGCGAAGCGCCCGCGATGGGTTCCACGGGAGGGACAATTGGCAAGCAACCGGAATGTTGCACGGGAACAGTTCGTGGGCTGCATCCTCGGCCTCGCCTGTGGCGATGCGCTCGGCGCGACCCTTGAGTTCCTCTCCCGCGACGAAATTAAGATCAAATACGGCCAACTGCGCGACATCGTCGGCGGTGGCTGGTTGCGGCTCGCCCCCGGCGAAGTGACCGACGACACGCAGATGGCGGCCTGCATCGCGGAAAGCATCGTCGCGCAAAGGGATTTCGACGCGGACGACATCGCGCGGCGGTTCGTCGATTGGTTGCACACCAGCCCGAAGGATATCGGCACGACGACGCGACGCGCCCTGATGTACCTCGAACGGGGTTTGTCGTGGCAGGAGGCGGGCGAGCGCACCTACCGCGAGGCGGGCGGGCGCGGCATCGGCAACGCGGGCGTCATGCGGTGCGCGCCGGTCGGACTGTTCCGCTACAACGACGAGTCGCGCCTGATCGCCGACACGCGCACATCGTCCGCGATCACGCACGCCGACCCGCTGGCGCAGTGGGCGGCGGTCGCGGTGAACGTGGCGCTTCGGGAACTGCTGCTGCACGGCCAGCGCCCCGATTTCCTCGACCGGATCGCCGCCGTCATCGATGAACCGGCGGTGGCGCAGGCGGTGCGTGTCGTGCCGCTCCTCGCGGAAAATGAAGTGCGCACTACGGGCTACGCGCTCCATACGATGCAGTCCGCGCTCTGGGCAATTACGCACCACGCGACGTTCGAGGAGGCCGTCATCGCCGCCGTGAACTTCGGGGACGATGCGGACACGAGCGGTGCGGTGACGGGCGCGCTCGCCGGGGCGCGGGAAGGCGTCAGGGCGATCCCGGAGCGCTGGCTCGCCGCCCTGCAATCGCGCGAAGAACTCCGCGCGCTGGCATCCGCCTTGCATTCAGTGATTACCAAGTGAGCGCGTCGCGCACGAGTGGAATAGTTTCGCGAAACGTCTTGTTTTCGTTGGCAATACCCGCTAGTATTGCGGTGTACGAACAGAGCGAAACAGCCAGGTTGTTTGACGCAACCAAAGGGCGCTTCCAATCGTTCTATCAGTGTGAATGCAAGGGGTTCCGGGCGCGGTGCCGCCCGACGATACTGACCGGTTGAGGAGGAGTGGGTTGACGATGTGGCGCAGGACTCGAATGGATATCCGGCGGGCGCGGCGCGCGGTCACACTCGCGGTTGGCGCGCTCTTCCTCGTGAGCATGATTCTGCCCGCCGCCGTCAGCGCCGATGTACCGACGGCAGGCCCAAGCATGGTCTACTTCCCCACGACCGGGCACAACGTGAGCGGAGATTTTCTGGATTTCTGGCATGAGAATGGCGGCGCTGATCGCATCGGCAACCCGATCACCGAGGAGATCAAGGACGGGTCGCGCGTGCAGCAGGTCTTCGAGCGCGGCGTGATCGAGTATGTGCCGTCGCTCGGCATCTCGTTCGGGCGGCTCGGCGCTGAGTTCGTTCAGGGTCGGCACGACTCCGCGTTCATGCCCCTGACGCGTGCGGACTACGGCACGGATCGCGATGGACGGCGCTTCTTCACCCAAACGGGTCACGGTGTCAGCGGCCCGTTCGCGGCGTACTGGCAGCAGAATGGCGATCTCGGCATCTTTGGGTTCCCCCTCTCCGAGCCGACCCGTGAGGTCGTCGGGGACAAGAAGGAAACCATGCTCGTCCAATATTTCGAGCGGGCGCGGTTCGAACTGACGAAGGGCGCGAATGGCGCGGACACGGTGCGGCTCGGCAGCCTCGGGCGCGAGTACGCCATCGTGCGTGAGATCGGCGTGAACCCGGTGCCGAAAAGCATATCCGCGCTGGAATACAACGCGAGCATCTGGCCAAAGTGGATCGATGTGAACCTGAAGACGCAGCACCTCGTGGCATACGAGGGGAACGCGGTGTCGCAGCAGTTCGACATCACCTCTGGTGAGCCTGCTAACCCGACGCCGACGGGCCTCTTCCAGATCTTCTCGAAGGTCAAGGATGAACGGATGAAGGGCGATATTGGCCTACCATCTGCGTATGATATCAAGCATGTGCCGTGGACGATGTATTTCGCGGGCGGCGGTTACGCAATCCACGGCGCGCCGTGGCGCAGCGTCTACGGCGCCGGTACGCAACTCGGTGGCAGCCACGGGTGCCTCAACTCACCCGTTGACCAGGTCGCGACGCTCTATCAGTGGGCGCCGCTCGGCACGACGGTGATCGTCCACTTCTAGCGGACAGCAGACGATAGATATTATGAACGGTGGGGACTTGCATACCCCCGCCGTTTCCGTTTCTGGAATCGATCATGCGCTTTCCGTGAGAAAGGATCAATCCGCAACGCGTTCCGTCTGCTTCGCGTACGTACGCGGAGCAGGAAGGGACCGTCCGCTCGCATGCTGGGCGTCGAGCCAGCTATCAATCGCGTCCTGCCCCTGTCGGGCCGCCTCTTCGTATGTCGCTCCGTGCGTGACGCAGCCCGGTAATTCAGGAACGGTCACGATATATGCGTCGTCTTCATCCGACCATTCGATGACCATTGAGTAGTGCTCATAATGTTTCACCGCGATTGCTCCTCTCGGACACGACGCAAAGCGTCCAGGAATACGTGCAACTTCCTCTCCTGATATGGCTTGGCATCATCGCCGTCACCACCCGACAGCACGATCTTGTTGGCCATGAACGGATGCTGCCAGATAGTTATGACTGCCTTTGCCCGACCGCTGGGAGTATCCGGTGCGTTGTAGTTCTGCCTTTAATTCGCGTATTTTGCACGGCACAGCCTATCCTATTCTACTCGCCGCGCAACGCGGCTGCCATTGCATCCGGAGTCGGACGGTCCGCCTGATTTTTGGAGCAGTGGCCGAGGACGACGCGCCCATCCGCGCCAACGATGACATCGCCGCCGAGCTGGCGAGTGTCTTCATCGTTCTTGAGGCGGAGTTTGCGCCCGCCCCGGATGAGGTCGTAATACTTCTTGAGGACTTCGGGCGAGTAAATCTCGCGCAAGGAACCGACGCGCATCCCGTACGCTTTGTAGACTGCGCGCCCCTCGTCCGCGAGCAGCGGCATGTCGTCCGGGATGTCGAAGTGTGTGCGGTACTGCGGGAGCCGCTGCACCTGGCTGAAGAAGAGCGCGACGATGCCGACGCCCATCCGGGCGAGTTCGGTGGACTGCCGCAACTGCGACAGGTGTTCCTGGCAGGGGAGTCACTGCAAGTGGCGGTGGAACATCAGGATCAGCGGCCTGCCGAGATGGTCGGCAAGCCGCCATTCGTCGCCGCGATCCGTGTGCAGCGCGAAATCGGGTGCGGGTGAACCAACAGGAACGCAGGTCATCGGTGGCTCTCAGTCGAAAGTCGAAAGTCGAAAGTCGAAAGTAACAAGACGGCGCAGACCACTTGCTACTTGTTACTTTCGACTTGTTACTCAAATCCCCGGATGCCGTCCGCGATGGTATCGCCCATCGCGACGGTGCCGAGCGTGCCGCCGAGGTCGCGCGTCCGCACGCCGTCCGCGAGCGCACCATTGACGACCGCCTCGACCGCGTCCGCCTCCGCGCCGAGGCCGAAGGAGGTGCGGAGCATCATCGCGGCGGAGAGGATCATGCCGAGCGGGTTGGCGATGCCCTGCCCGGCGATGTCCGGCGCGGTGCCGTGGATCGGCTCGTAGAAGCCGAAGAGATGCGCGGGCGACCCGGCGCGCGTCGGCGGTTGGCCGTTGAGCGACGCGGAGGGGAGCATCCCGAGCGACCCGGCGAGCATCGCCGCCTCGTCGGTCAGGATGTCGCCGAAGGTGTTCTCGGTCACGATCACATCGAAGGCGCGCGGGTTCCGCAGGAGCGCCATCGCCGCCGCATCGACCAAAATATGATCCATCTCCACATTGGGGAATTCCTGTGCGACCTCCATCGCGACCTCGCGCCAGAGCCGGGAGGACATCAGGACGTTCGCCTTGTCCACGCTCGTCACCTTGCCGCGCCGCTGCCGGGCGAGTTCGCAGGCGAGGCGGACGACGCGCCGTACCTCCCCCTCGGTGTAGTAGAGCGTGTCCACGGCGGCACGCTGACCGTCCGGCGCGGTCATGCGCTCCTTCGGCGTG